>DASSIU010000229.1:0-15340 GCA_035691585.1 Sphingomicrobium sp.
CATGGCGTCGGCGCGACCCCGCAGTCGCCATTTTTCGAAGTCGATGCTCCCACCGGGATTTCCTACCATCCGTCAGGCAATGGCTTCGCGGTGCAAACGACGAACATCGATCCGTCGAGCCCGGTCGGTATTTCGAACGACTTCGCGATTAACGAACGGTTCCGGTCCGTCGACCAGGAGCGGTACGGCAAGATCGACGCTAGCTATGAGTTCGGTCCGTCAGGACTGCGAAAGATCGATTTCGGCGCACGGATCGCAGAGCATGAACGCAAGGTCGTTGGGTGGGACCGCGGGTGCACGCTCGGCACCGACGGCTCGTGCTTCAGTCCAGGATTGTTCCCCTTCGCAAAGGTCAATCCGACGCTTTATCCGTCAGGCTTCAACGCTGACACGCTCGGCATTCCGGGCCTACTCGTTCCGCTAGGCGGCGATCCGCAAACCATCACCAACGTGATCAACGCCATTCCAGGCGGCGTTCGCGGCCCAATCTCGGCAATCGTGCAACCCCAGAACGAATATTGGCCCGGCGAATTCAAGGTTAAGGAACGAGACATAGAGGGCTATGTTCTTGCGCACCTGGGGGGCGATGCCTGGCGAGGGAATGTCGGGGTTCGCGTGGTCAGCACGCGTGAAGATGCCTTCGTCAATGCCCCGGTCAGTTGCACACCTGGCGGAGCCGGGGCCAGCGCGTGCGGTCCCAACGTGATCACGACCTCGGCCTTCGGTCCGTTCCTGATCGATGAGGTGCGGCACAACTACACCGACGTTTTGCCGAGCGCCAACCTAACGTTCGACCTCGATCCGAAACTGCTGCTTCGCCTCGCAGCGGCGGAAACGATGGCGCGCCCCGACTTCAGCGCGCTTGGCGGCACCGTATCGCTAACGGACACCAACTTCACCGGTAGTGGCGGCAACCCCAATTTGAAGCCCATCAAGGCCACGGTGCTCGACGCCTCGCTCGAATATTATTACGGACCGGCGTCCCTGATTGCGCTCAGCGCGTTCCATGACGGGCTGCAATCCTATGTGACGTTCGGCACGTCCATCGGCACCTATTTCACCCAGCTCGACAATAGCTTCCACCAATATGTGATCTCATCGCCTGCCAACACCACGGGCACGCTGAGTGGCGTCGAGCTGCAGGTGCAACAGCCAATTGGTTGGGGCTTCGGCTTCCAGGCGAATGGGACTTACATCAAAGGTCATGAATCCTCGGGCGCTCCGTTGGTGGGCACGTCGAAGTGGACCTACAATCTCGTGGGCTATTACGATCGCGGTCCCCTCAATGTCCGCCTGGCGTACACTTACCGGTCGCATTACTTCGTGGGCCTCGACCGCAGCTCTGCCGAGAATCAGGATAATTACGGGCAGCTGGATGGCTCGATCAGCTTCGCGGTGACGAGGAATGTCGCGCTGACCGTCGATGCGCTGAACATCACCAACCGGAAACTGAAGTATTACGCTCAGAACAAGACCCAGCCGCGGGCCGTTTATTCCAACGGAACGCAGATTTTCTTCGGAGCGCGGGCGAAGTTTTAGCCCGCGTAGCCGAACCGGTCGACCCACTCCGCCAGCGTGGGAAGGACCGGTTCGAGCGCATCCGAATATTGACGCCAACGACCCAGTCCGCGCCGGTTCAATCCGGCGCGGACTTGCGTCGCGCTCGGCGTTCGAATGGGGCGCGCTTTCGCGGCCGCGGCGACGTCGCTCATGGCTTTGTGTTCAGGGAGCTCGAGGAAGTCGAGAATCCGGTTTAGTTCACTGGTGAAGTCCTGGACCAGATCTTCGTGTTTCACGTCCAACCAGGGCAGTCGCAAGCGGGCTCGCGCACGCTCGGCGAAGACCATGCATGCATCATAGCAGTCGGCTGCATCTTGGAGATCGGTGAAGGCATACGTCATCGCATTCATCTGGAACGATTGGCGAAAACAGCTCAGCACCACGTCTCGAGGATCCCTGATCGCGAACAAGATCTTGGCATCCGGAAACAGCCTGCCGATTATTGGTAACGTCAAGGTGCCGGCGGGTTGCTTGTCTACGAACAGCGTGCCTTGAACATCCGGTACGCGCGATTGGACCGCCCCCCAGTAATGGTCGGCCCATGCCGTGGCTTCATCCCCGCTTAGATCAGTCAAACGTGCGCAAGCCGCTTCATCGCTTAAGAAAGCTTCGTATGCGGCGGCTAGAAGCGGCTCCTCTTCCAGCGTGCGCACATGAGGATGCGCGGCGAGCAATTGCTCCAGCAAGGTCGTTCCAGAGCGCGGGAATCCGAGGAGGAACGCATGTTGCGGTCGGCGAGCGTCAAGTCTGGCCGGGAGAGGCGACCTGAAGCTCTCCGATGATTGGTCCAGCCATCGCCCAAGCCGACGAAGCTTGTCAGCCTCACGTTCCCGGCTGCTCGCCTGCTCGCGGTAATGCCCTCTTTGGAGCGCCTTGCCTGTCGCTGCCGCCTTGAACGCTCCTGCATGGTCGCCCAGCTCACCCAAGGCTAAACCCAATGACAAGTGGGCTTCGGCGGTCTGCACCTGACTAAGTCCGGGTTTGGCCAAGAGATTCTTCAGAATCTCGCATGCGCTCTTCCAGTGCGCGCGGGCCGTGGCGAGACGCGCTTCAATCCAGAGGACCTCGATCGAGGCCGGCGCGGCTGTTGACATCTCGGCCGCTAGCACGGCCGCCCCCGCGACATCGCCAAAGTCGAGAAGAAGCAAGGCAAGAGCATACTGGGCCGGAAGGAAATTCGGATCGAGGGCTAACGCACGGCGAAAGCCGTTGGCCGCTTCGGTCAGTCGGCCGCGGACACGCTCTGCTGAAGCCCATCGATGCCACTCAGGAGCAGTAGTGACCAATGTTACTCTTTGCGCGATTCATTCCAAACCGACCCGCCCGCTAACGATCAATTTCAGCAATGCAACCGAGCAAGTATGCGCGTCCGTCTAAGTTGGCCGGCTGAGCTAAGTCTGGGTTGGCTCCTGTAGGAGGAGCGATCGGCCGTGTGCCTTTTAACTTAGAATGAAGCGGATTGGCGACTTTAGGTCTCCCAGCCCCCGCCGAGTGCCTTGAAGACGTCGATCTGCGACGCTGAGATGTGGGCGTCTGCTTCAGCCAAGTCGGCCTCCGCATCTGCGGCCGTGCGCTCGGCGTCGAGCAGTTCAAGGGAGCTGATGTCGCCTTCGCGTTCCCGGGCGCGCGTGATCTGGGCAACCGCCTCCGCCTTGTCGCGCGCGGCGCGCAACGCATCGCGCCTGCGAAGTGCCTGCTGATAGTTGGACAGCGCCGTCTCCGTCTCGTCGAGCGCCTGGAGAATGGTGCCATCGAAGGTCGCGAGTGCCGCCTGCGTATCGGCCCGGGCACCCGCAAGGCGGGCGCGCGCGGCGCTTCGGTTCACCGTCCAATTGATCAGCGGGCCGATTAACCAGGTCAGCGGATTGGCCCCGAAGACATTGCCAAGTCCCGTTCCGTTCGAGCCAACCGATGCACCGAGGGTGATCCGCGGATAAAGGTCGGCGGTCGCAACGCCAATCCGCGCTGTGGCGGCGGCAAGTCGGCGTTCTGCCGCGCGGACATCGGGACGGCGAGCAAGCAGGGCCGCTCCGTCGCCGACGGGGATCGGCTGTTCAAGTCGCAATGATGTCCTTCGTTCGGTCACCTGCAGCGGAAGCTCGCGCGGCGTTCGACCGGTCAGCATCGCCAGTCGGAATAGCGCGGCGTCGCGCTCCGCCTGGAGCAATGGCACTTGCGCCTCGCGCTGATCGCGCAGCGTGGCGATGCGTGCAGTGTCGAGCGCGGTGGCTAGCCCAACCTGCCGGCGCTGCTCGGTCAATGCCAGCGAACGGTCGAGCAGCTCGACGATCCTCTGCGCAACGGCGATGCGCTCACCCGACGAAACAGCGTCCGCGTAGGCGCGCGCGGTCTCCGCGACGATCCCGACGCGAACGGCATCGGCATCAGCTGAAGCTGCGCCGACGTCGCCTCTCGCGGCTTCGATGCTTCGGCTGACCCGCCCGAACAGGTCGGCTTCGTAGGCGACGTCCAGGCCGACATCGACTTGTAGGTCCGTGCGCTTCTCGCCTGGAATGGCCGGCCCCGGGAGCCGTCCGTATTGTGCGCTGCCCCCGACCGAAATCTGCGGTTCTAGTGCGCCGCGTTCTTCGCGCAGCAGCGCGCGGGCCTTCGACAGGCGCGCGACCGCGACGCGAATGTCGGTGTTCGACGCAAGCGCATCCGAAACGAGTCCGTCGAGCACCGGGTCGTCGTAGAGGCGCCACCACTTCCCGGTGGGCTGATGATCGTTCACGACCGTCGAGCCGGAGGCGCTGACAAACTGAGCAGCGGCGCTGGGCGGGATCGGCTTTGCGACATAGTTCGGGCCGCTGGCGCAAGCCGCTAAGGCCAAGGCTGAGGCCGACGCCAAGATTGTCCGTGCGAGCATGGATCTGTTTCTTATTCCGCAGGCACGAGCGCCGGCGCGGAACTGCCGCGGCGTCTTGCAAAGCGATCCCCGAGAGCGCGGCAAACGACGTAGAAGGTGGGCGTGAAGATAAGGCCGAACCCCGTCACTCCGATCATCCCGAAAAAGACAGCGGTGCCGAGTGCCTGACGCAGCTCGGCGCCTGCGCCGGTCGCCAGGAGCAACGGCACCGAACCCAGGATGAAGGCGAAACTGGTCATCAGGATCGGTCGCAGTCGGTCTCGCGCCGCGCGGACCGCTGCCTCTGCAGGCGACATGCCCTTCGCCTCGTCCTGACGCGCAAACTCAACGATCAGGATCGCGTTCTTGGCTGCGAGCGCGATCAGCACGACCAGCCCGATTTGCGTCAGGACATTATTGTCCTGGCCACGCAGGTGGACGCCAGCCATCGCGGCAAGCAGGCACATCGGAACGATCAGGATGATAGACAGCGGCAAGACCAGATTTTCGAACTGCGCAGCGAGCACGAGGAAGACGAACAGCACCGCGAGGCCGAACACCATCGCGGAGGTGCTCCCCGCCATTTTCTGCTGGAAGGCGATGCCTGTCCACTCGGTCGCGAAGCCGGGCGGAAGTGTTTCCGCGGCAAGCTTCTCCATCGATTTCAGGGACTGGCCCGACGAATATCCCGGCGCGGTATCGCCATCGATCTCGACGGCCGGAAAGCCGTTGTAGCGAGACACCCGGTACGGCCCCGTGCGGTCCTGGAACGTCGTCACCGACCCAATCGGCACCATCCCGCCCGAGTTCGACCGGGTACGTAGGTTGGCAATGTCAGCCTCGGTTGCCCGGTACGGCGCATCGGCCTGAGCGGTCACCCGATAGGTGCGCCCGAGCAGGTTGAAATCGTTCACAAAGGCCGAGCCCAGATAGATCTGCAGCGCTTCGAACACGCGCTCAGGAGGAACTCCAAGCATGTCGGCCTTCTTGCGGTCGATGTCTGCGAACACTCGCGGCGTCGAGATATCGAACAAGGTGTAGATCTGCTTAAGTCCTGGCGTCTGGTTGGCCTTCGCGATGAGGCCCCAGGAAAGGCCCGAGAGCTCCTGGAAGCTGTGATCGCCACGATCCTCGACGATCATGCGATAGCCGCCGGCCGAGCCGATGCCCTGGATGACCGGAGGCGGTACGATGAGCAGTCGCGCCTCGTTGATGTCGGCGGTGCGCTTCTGCGCTTCGGCCATGATCTGCGGGAAGGTGACCCCCAGCTTCCGTCGTTCCTCGAACGACTTGAGCGGGATGTAGGCCGCCGCCGCGTTGGGCGCTTGGGTCTGGGATGCGCCGTCGAAACCCGCGAGCATCACCGCCCCCTTTACCCCGGGAATGGGAAGGATCCGCGCCGCGACCTTGCGCATAACGGCGTCGGTGCGCTCGATCGACGAGCCAGGCGGAAGCTGAATGACGGTCAGGAAATAGCCCTGGTCCTGCGCCGGGATGAAGCCGGTCGGAGTGATCGAGAACAGGCCGATCGTCGCGGCGATCAGCACAGCATAGGCAACCATCATCCGCCTTGGCGCGTGCACCAGCCGCTGGGTGAGGTTCGCATAGCTTTCGCTGAAGCGGGCAAAGACGTCATTGAAGCGGGCGCCTGCTTTGCGCAGCAACTCGATGACGGCATTGCCCTGCTTGTCCTCTGAATGGGGCTTGAGGAGCAGCGCCGCGAGCGCCGGGGACAGCGTCAGCGAGACGATCAGCGAAATCACCGTCGCCGCCGAAATCGTGACTGCAAACTGGTGGTAGAACGCACCCGACAAGCCGTTCAGGAACAGAGTCGGCAAGAATACCGCGCACAGCACCAGCACGATTGCGATGAGTGCCGCGGCGACTTCGTCCATCGAGGTTCGCGCGGCGTCCAGCCCCGATAATCCGCGTGCCAGGTTCCGCTCGACATTCTCCACGACCACGATTGCATCATCGACGACGATGCCGATCGCCAGCACGAGCCCGAAAAGCGATAGGTTGTTTAGCGAATATCCGACTTCGAGCAGCACGGCGAATGTGCCGATCAGCGAGACCGGTATCGCAGCCACGGGAATGAGCGCAGCGCGCCAGCGCTGGAGAAACACAATGACCACAAGGACCACGAGGGCAATCGCCTCGAGCAAGGTGCTGCGGACCGCGTCGATTGATTGCGAAATGAACTCGGTCGGATTGTAGATGATCCGGTACTGGAGGCCCGGCGGAAAGCTCTTTGAAGCCGCATCCATTTCGGCCTTCACTGCTGCCGCCGCGGCAAGCGCATTCGAACCGGGGCGCTGGAACACGCCGAGCAGCACGGTCGGCTCGCCAGACAGATAGGTGTTCGACTCATAGTCCGCCGCGCCGAGCTCGACGCGCGCAACGTCGGACACGCGCACCTGCCGCCCGTCGGGATCGCTGCGGATGACGACGTTGGCGAACTGCGCCGGGTCGGTCAGGCGCCCCTGAGTCTCGACATTCACCTGGAACGCGTTGCCGCTCGCGTACGGCGGCTGCCCCAACGTTCCGGCCGCGACCTGGACGTTCTGGGCCCGAAGCGCAGCGATGATCTCGCCCGCCGTCAGGTTGAGCGCCGCGGCGCGGTTGGGGTCGATCCAGACCCGCATCGCATAGTCGCGGGCACCAAACAGCTGAACATCGCCGATGCCATCGAGCCGCGCCAGCCGGTCACGCACCTGCGAGAGCGCGTAGTTCGACATGTAACCTCGATCGAGCGAGTGATCGGGCGAGATGAGGTTCACGACCATGAGGAAGTCGGGCGAGGTCTTCTGGGTAACGATGCCCAACCGTTGCACTTCCTCCGGCAGGCGCGGCACCGCGATTGCGACGCGGTTCTGTACCAGCACCTGGGCGGCGTTGAGGTCCGTGCCCTGCTTGAAGGTGACCGTGATCGCCAGGTTGCCATCGCCCGTCGACTGGGATGACATGTAGAGCATGTTGTCGACGCCGTTGATTTGTTGCTCGATCGGCGCGGCGACCGTCGATGCCACCGTCTCTGCGTCCGCGCCCGGATAGGTCGCGTGCACGGTCACGGTTGGTGGCACGATGTCGGGATACTGCGACACCGGAAGGCCAAAGTAAGCGATTCCGCCCATCACGGTGATGAGGATCGCGATGACCGCGGCGAAGATCGGTCGCGTGATGAAGAAGCGCGAGAGTCGCATCAGAATTCTCCGGCGCCCGCGGGCGCTTTGAGAGGAAGGTGCTCGGCCTCAGTTGCCGACGAGAGTCGCTTCGCCGTTCAGCGGCTGCGGCGCGGTGGCGTCGGCAACCGCGGCGGGCGCCGGTTCGATCTTGCCTGGGCGGATTTGCGCCTTTGCTCCGGGAAGGACCAATTGTCCGCCCGCAATGACCACCTTGTCGGCGGTAGTCAGGCCGGAGCGGATAACGCGCAGGCCATCGACGACTGGACCCAAGACGACGGGACGCGGCGTGACGCTGCCGTCTTTAGCGGCGACGAGGACAATCTTGCGGGCCTGGTCGGTCTGGACGGCGGCATCCGGTACGAGCAGGGCCGGCGTGGTCGCACCGGACGAGAGCCGCATGTTGCCGAACATGCCGGGGGTCAGGAATTGGGTCGGATTGCTGACCACGGCACGCAAGCGGATGGTGCCCGAGTGCTCGTCCAGGCCGTTATCGGTGAAGTCCAGCCGCCCATGCCAACGATAATCCGCCTCGTCCTGCAGCTTGATCTCAACGGCGGATTGGGACTCTCCGCTTTCGCGGGCCCGGCGAGCCTTCAGAAATAGCGCTTCAGAGGCATCGAACGTGAAGTAGATCGGGTCGAGCGCGTTAATAGTGGTGAGCAGCGTTCCTTCGGCTCCGCTGCCTCCGCCCTGCACCAGATTGCCCGGATCGATGCGCCGGTACGAAATGCGCCCCGTGATCGGCGCGCGCACCTGGGTGAAGCCAACGTCGAGGGCGCGTGACTGGACCCGCGCATCGGCGGCCGCGAGCGCCGCCTGGGCCGCCTGCACCTTGGCGCGAAGGCGGTCGACATCGCTTACGGGCACGGCGAGACCCTGCAGGCGAACCGCGCGACCATAATCCGTTTGCGCGATCGCCAGGTCGCTGCGTGCGCCCTGCGCGGCGGCTTTCGCTTCCGCCAGGGCCGCGACGAATGGCCGCGGATCAATCGTGAACAGCAGTTGTCCCTGATGGACGATTGAGCCGTCTGTGAAATGCAGCGCGACAATGGCGCCGGACACCCGCGGGCGCACCTCAACGGTCTTGCTGGCTTCGAACCGGCCCGAATAGTCGTCCCATTCGGCGACTTGACGGACCAACGGAGTGGCCACGGTGACCGTTACCGGAGGCGGCGCGGCGGCGACTGGCGCACCGCGCGATTCCACCAGAGCAACTCCGGCGAGCAGCGCCAGGGGGAGAGCTACGAGTGAAATCTTTTGCGATCGCGACAGCCGGGCGATGACCTGCGTCAGCGACCTCGGCCTGCTCTCACCGGCCTCAAACTTCGTTTCCATGTTCACCGGGAAAACCTCCGACGTTGAGCGGCACGGCCGGCGCGCGCGTTGGCGATGCTCGTTTGAACGAGCTGATACTGGTCGAGCGAGTAGCCGGCGGCGAGGAACTCGCGCAGTTCGGAGTCGGGCACGTTCCAACCGTAAAGCCAGGCATGCACCGCCAGACGTCGGAGCGCTTCGAGGCCATCGTTGGCGAGCCGGTTTGGTCGGCGCACGCCGAAGAGACTGCGAAGGGCGGTTGAGAAACGACCCGGCTCTCGCAGACTCGAAAGACCGTCCTTCTCGGCCATCGCAACCACCGACCATTCGAGAGCGGTGAGCGTTGCGGGAGTTGCCACGGGTT
This sequence comes from Sphingomicrobium sp., assembly GCA_035691585.1. Classification (GTDB taxonomy): domain Bacteria; phylum Pseudomonadota; class Alphaproteobacteria; order Sphingomonadales; family Sphingomonadaceae; genus Sphingomicrobium. The sequence continues at coordinate 9,272 of DASSIU010000229.1, forward strand.
CGGCTCGGCGCGTGATCGCCGATGGAAGCCGCGATGCTTCGTCGGACCATGCGGGCATTGGTAGAGTGGCCATGATCGTTCTCCTCTCGGGCGGTCGCAAACCTTCCTCCCGCGAGACATGCTGCGCGGGTCAGGTCGGTCGTTCGATTTGAAACTGGGGCGCCCAGACGTGATGGCTCGCCCGGATGTGCGATGGCTACGCTTCGCGGATTTGCTTTAGCGGCTTGCTGTCATGCTTTCTATACTGACTGGTATAGAAAGCCGAAGCGAAACCGTCAATACTTTTTTACCGGCCGGTACGAAATTATTTTGTCCGAGGAGCCATTACGAAGCGCAGCAGCGGCCCTCAACCCAAAATTCCGTACCGAGCGATAGAAAATTTGGGGTGGGTCATAAATTCAGGCGCTGGGCCACATTTCAAGGCCGGTATCGACCAGTCGGTCGAGCTCGGCGCGCGTGGCGCCGGAGCCCGCCTGGATACAGATTCCCTGGACAATGGCATAGAGCAGATTGGTGAGGGCCCCGACCTCGATGTGAGCCGGAAGGTCGCCTTCTGCTTTGGCTCGCTCGAGGCGCTTGACCAGCGCGCGCTTCGCTACCGCGCCGCGTTCCAGCACCTCCTCGCGGATTAACTTGGCTTCTTCCCCGCAAGCGACCGATGTGATCACGCCCAGGCAGCCGCGCGGCTCATCGCCACTGCTCGCGTTGTGGACTGCCCCGCGGAGAAGCACCTCGGCAACCCCGCGCGCGGTCGGCTGCTCGAGCGCGCGACCCATATATTCGAGCTTCTCGCGCTCGTAGAGGTCGAGCGCCTTGCGGAACAGCGATTCCTTATTGCCGAATGCGGCGTAGAGGCTCGGACGGGTAATTCCCATTGCCTCCGTCAGGTCATTCAGCGACGTGCCCTCGTAGCCCTTGCTCCAGAACACGCGCAAAGCCTTGGCCAGTGCCCCATCCACGCAGAACTCGCGGGGTCGCCCACGCGTGACGATGGTATCGAGCTTATTCATATCGAACGGTACATAATAGGCTTGGGAGCAGATATCCAGCCAATTCAGCGCTGCCGCTCGGTGTGCATGGGTCGACAACCGGTATTGTCTGAAATGACGTTCGAGAAGGTGGTCGTTCGCTCGCGTCCGGACTAGCTCGCGCCCCAGATCTTATCGTCGATGAAGATTGCGCCGTCCCGATAGATCTCAGTGGCGAGCGGATCCTCGGCGAGGCCGTAGGGTCCGTCGAGATCAACGAAGTCACACAGCTGCCCCAGCACGAAACCCGGCGCCATGGCCAAGGTCGAGCCACCCATGTTTCCGACCATCACGTGCTTTCCGAACATCCGAGCCGCGGCTTCCATCTTGAGCGCCTCGGTCAGGCCACCGCATTTGTCGAGCTTGATGTTGACCACGTCGAAGTAACGAGCCCGGTCTCGAAGCTCGGTGAGGTCGAGAATGCTCTCGTCGGCGGCGATCGGAATGCCGGGGCGCCAGCCTTCCAGCTCGGCTTCGCGGCCGCGCGGCAGCGGCTGCTCGATGAGCGCCACGGAAAATTCGTTCGCGGCTTCAGCGAGGGCGTCGAGAGTCTCCGAGCGAAATCCCTGGTTTGCATCGACTCCGAGCCAGGCGTCGGGCCGGGCGGACCTCACCACGCGCATCCGCTCGCGGTCGATATCGATATCGCCGTCAAGCTTGAGTTTGATTGCCTTCGCGAATGCGAGTCGCTCGACCTTCTTTGCCAGGACCGCTGGATCGTCGGCCGGCAAGGTGAACGTCGTGACCAGCGCTTTCGGCTTCGGGACGCCGGCGAGCTGCCACACAGGCCTGCCGGAGGTCAGGGACTCCAGTTCCCACATCGCGCAGTCGAGCGCGTTTCGCGCCCCACACGTGGGAAGGAGGTGCTGCAACTCCTCTCGCGTGATCCCCCCTTGGATCTCGCCGCGAAATTGCTCGACGACGTCGATCATATGCTGCTGGTCATCGCCGAGATAATAAACGCCTGCGGCCTCGCCTCTGCCGGTCGCTTCGCCGTCGGCGATTCGAACGACGATCGAGGGCATCGATTCGAACACATAGTTCGTGATTCGAAACGGCTCCGCGAAGCGAATCGCAGCCTTTTCAACAGTCAGTGTGCGCGGCGCTGTCGTTGTTGCCATGGCTTAGCCATAGCGACTGAAACTGAAGTTTCAAATAATGAAACACTAAATGGAGCGGTCGTCCTGCTGTTCGGACAAGCGCTGCCGCTTACGCGCTGTTTCCGCGAGCTGCTGGATCCCCTGGCCCGCGCAGACCGCCAGAACGGTGCACGGTTCGCTGCTGGTGCGAACGTAACCATGGGCCATGCCGCTGTCGAAATAGACCGAGTCGCCCCGACCGAGCGGCAGCGGCGCATAAAGGTCTGAGTGAAGCTCCATCGAGCCGCTCAGCACGTAGAGATATTCTTCGCCGCCATGGCGAACCAGGCCGCCGAGTTCGTCGACGCTCCGCGCCTGAACGTCGATGATGATCGGGGTCATCATTTTCCCAAGGAGATCGACCGCTGGATAGTGATGCACGTGCTTTTCCGAATCGGCGTCCAGAGCCTCTCCGGCGCGGGTGACGCTGCGCCGCCCGACCGCTACCGGAGCAGCGCGCTCCTGAGCATTCGCCAGAAGATCCTTGATGTCGACGTTCAGCGCCTGCGCAAGCCTGATCAGCTTGTCGTAGGTGAGCGTCATCTTTCCATTCTCGAGCTTGGATAGAGTCGAATAGGGAAGGCCCGCACGGGCCGAGAGCGCGCGCAGGCTAAGTCCCTGGGACAGCCTCACGTCGCGAATTGCGCGGCTCGGCGCGGGCACCTCGTCGGCGCCGGAGATCGCTGCGTCGTGTCCGGCTCCGCTTCTATTTTTCTTCGCAATCATTGCTCAACTAGAAACCAGTTGCCAATCCTGAAACACTATTGCAATGATGCCATGATTCTGCAGGGGAGAGCTAGAGTGATGAAGGTCCGTCGGTCGGTTGGCATGTTTCTCACCGGCACGTGCGCCCTTGCTGCGACCTGTCCAGCGTGGGGGCAGGGCAACAATGCAACAGCGGCGAACGCGCAGCCCTCGGCGGTTCAGACCAAGGGCGACCAAAACGCCATCGTGATCACGGCGGAAAAGCGTTCGCAGCGGGTGCTCGACGTGCCGCAGTCGGTGTCTGTCATCTCGGGTGAATCGCTCGACAACCAGCACGCCGAGCGGCTGTCGGACTATCTGACGCGGGTGCCAAGCGCGAACATCGTCGAAAACCAGGCGGGCAACTCGCGCATCGTGCTGCGCGGAATCAACGCCGGCGGCGTTGGCGCGACGGTTGCCACCTACATCGATGAAGCACCGTTTGGGTCCGCGACAGGACTTGCCAACGGCGCGATCCTAGCGCCCGATATCGATCCATTCGATCTCGCGCGCGTCGAAGTCCTTCGGGGTCCGCAGGGCACGCTTTACGGAGCCAACTCGCTCGGCGGACTTGTGAAATATGTCACGGTAGAGCCGAACACGCGTGATTTCGGGGCCGCAGCGGAGCTCGGTGGGGAAGACGTCTCGCATGGTGACACCGGCTGGTGGGCGCGCGCCGCTGGCAACGTTCCGTTGTCGAGCGCCGCGGCCTTCCGGCTAACGGGCTTCTATCGCCGCGATCCGGGCTTTATCGACGATCCGAACCATGGCCACGACGTCAATGACGGTCGGGAATACGGCGGTAGGTTCTCACTGCTTCTCGCACCGACCAGCAGGCTCAAGATTCGCGGTTCGGTCCTGCTCGAAAACATCCGCAGCAACGGCACTAATGCCGTGGACCTCGACCCCGTCACGTTCGAGCCGGTGTTGGGCAGCCTCGACCATTTACGGGTGATCAACGAGCCGAACGACATCGACTACCGCCTCTACAACGCGACGGTCGAATATGACTTCGGAGCGGTCGCGCTCACGTCGGCGAGCAGCTACGGGACGCTCGATCAAAAGCAGATAGAGGACGCGAGCTCCGTCTATGGCGCGCTTCTGACGGGCGCCCTTAAGGTGCCGCTCGGAGCAGGCGTCAACCAGGGCATGACTCAGCGGCGGTTCACCCAGGAAGTAAGGCTCGCGTCCACCCACAATGACATAATCCAGTGGACGATCGGCGGCTTTTACACGCACGAGAGGAACCGGCTCGCACAGGACCTTTATGCCGTCGATGGGGTGACCGGTGCGACGATCCCCTCGCTTGACGGGCTAGTTATCGTCAGCCTGCCTTCGAGATATTCCGAATATGCCGGATTTGCGAACGCCACATGGCACATCGTTCCCAAATTCGACCTCACTGCCGGCGGTCGCTGGAGCCATAACACGCAATCGGACGTGCAGGACACCAGTGGTCTGCTTGCCGGCGGTGCGCAAAGCTTCGGCGGACACTCGTCGGACAGCGTGTTCACGTACTCGGTCGCGCCGACATTCAAGCCTAATGCGAACACACGCATCTATGCGCGTGTCGCCAAGGGCTACCGGCCGGGCGGCCCCAACGCGGTCTCGCCGCTAGCGCCTGCAGGGGTCCCGCGCCAGTTCGGGCCGGATACGACCACGAACTACGAAATCGGGCTTAAGACCCAGACCGATGATCATCTCCTTTCACTCGAAGTGACGGGTTTCCTGATCGATTGGAAAGACATCCAGCTGCTGGCACAAATCGACGGGTTCGGAGTCAATGCGAATGGGGGTGCTGCCCGGAGCAAGGGCATCGAATTGACGGCCGGTCTCAATCCGACGCGAAATCTCTCATTTTTCGCCAATGGCTCATATGTAAGCGCGCATCTGACCAAGAATACGCCCGCTGTCGTCGGCGGCAGGGACGGCGATCCGCTGCCGTACAATCCGAAGTGGCAATGGACGGTCGGCGCCGAGTATGAGCAGCCGGTCAGTGTCGCGCTGACCGCGCATGCGGGCCTCAGCTGGCATTACACAGGCATTCGCTTCTCTGATTTCGATCCCGCGAACGGTCAACGCAGGCTGCCGGCATTCAGCGAATTCGACGCGCACGCTGGTTTGGATATCGGCCGTTTCCGGCTTGATGCGTTCGCTCATAATATCACCGACAAGAGAGGGATCTCGAACCTCGGCTTCTTCGGCGATGTGAAGGGGGACATCTCTGCCGCGGTAATTCGGCCGCGATCGTTCGGCTTGGCGCTCGGTTACCGGTACTGATGGGGGCGTGAAATGAAGCTAATCCAACGCGCGATCGCCGCTCTCGCCGCACTGGCGATCCCGGCAAGCGCTCAATCCCCCACGCAGCTGCAGCCGACCAAGACGACGGCTGCGGTCCTTCCTTCCTCGCCTGCGCCCGCAACCTCCGCCCCCGGCGAGACGGCACACGATCTCACCAAGGCCGACGTCGACGCATGGCTCGACGGATACATGCCTTATGCGCTCAAGGCCGGGGAGATCCCTGGCGCGGTGGTCGTGGTGGTGAAGGATGGCCAGCCGCTGACCATGCGCGGCTTCGGCTATTCCGACCTCAAGGCGCAAAAGCCAGTCGATCCCGAACTGACCCTCTTCCGACCGGGCTCGGTTTCGAAGCTGTTCACCTGGACCGCGGTCATGCAGCTCGTGCAGGCGGGCAAGCTCAACCTCGATACCGACGTCAACACCTATCTCGATTTCAAGATTCCGCCGAGGGACGGCCAGCCCGTCACGTTGCGGAATATCATGACCCATACGGGCGGCTTTGCCGAGACCGCGAAATATCTCATCGATTTTGGCGAGAAGAAGCCCAAGCCCCTGGGCCAGGTTCTGTCGCGTTGGGTTCCCGAGCGCATCTATGCTCCCGGCGCGATGCCGGCTTATTCCAACTATGCCGCGTCGGTCGCCGGATACATTGTCGAGCGGGTCTCGGGAGAGCCCTTCGACAGCTACGTCCAGCATCACATCTTCGCTCCGGCGGGCATGAACCATTCGAGCTTCGACCAGCCACTCCCCGCGAACCTCAGGCCGCTGCTGTCCAAGGGCTACAAACCCGGCACCGACGAGCCGCAGCCATATGAGGTGATCGGCATGGCGCCTGCGGGCGCGCTCGCCTCGAGCGG
>DASSIU010000230.1:0-3037 GCA_035691585.1 Sphingomicrobium sp.
AAGTCATCGATGAGGCGTTGAGGCCCGTTGCCGGACTTGGGCGTTCACCCGATCCTAAGGTCGCATTGTTATTGGCCCGAATGAGCCTATTTTATGGGCAAGGCGCCAAGCCCTTCGAAAGACGGATAATGAACGACAAAGAGAAGAAGCCCGGCAACCCCTGGACCAAGAGCCTGCTCATCTGGGCGGGCGTGTTGTTCGCGCTCGTGCTCTTCGTCCAGATGATCGACGGCGGTTCGCGCACGCAGACTGGCCAGGCGATGGCCTATTCAGAGTTCGTCCACCAGGTCGATGAAGGCAACGTTAGAACGGTCGTCATTTCGAGGGATTCGAGCGGCGGCAACAGCTCCATTGCGGGCAAGCTTTCGAGCGGTGAGGATTTCCACACCATCGCTCCGGGCGACGCCAACGTGTCCGACAAGCTGCTCGCCAAGGGCGTCGCGGTGCAGGTCAAGGCGGAAGAGCAGTCGAGCATCTGGCTGTACCTGCTCTACCAGTCGCTGCCGTTCGTGCTGATCCTCGGCATCAGTTTCTTCGTGATGCGCCAGATGCAGAAGAATGCCGGCTCGGGCGCCATGGGCTTCGGCAAGAGCCGCGCCCGAATGCTGACCGAGAAGCAGGGCCGGGTGACGTTCCAGGATGTCGCCGGCATCGACGAAGCACGCGAGGAGCTTCAGGAGATCGTCGAATATCTGAAGGACCCAGGCAAGTTCGCGCGTCTCGGCGGAAAGATCCCCAAGGGCGCGCTGCTCGTCGGCCCTCCGGGCACCGGCAAGACGCTTCTTGCCCGCGCCATCGCGGGTGAGGCGGGCGTTCCCTTCTTCACCATCTCCGGCTCGGACTTCGTCGAGATGTTCGTCGGCGTCGGCGCGAGCCGCGTCCGCGACATGTTCGACCAGGCAAAGAAATCGGCGCCGTGCATCGTCTTCATCGACGAGATCGACGCCGTCGGCCGCCACCGCGGCGCCGGGCTCGGAAACGGCAATGACGAGCGCGAGCAGACCTTGAACCAGCTGCTGGTCGAGATGGACGGCTTCGAGGCGAACGAGGGCATCATCATCATCGCGGCCACCAACCGGCCCGACGTGCTCGACCCAGCGCTGCTGCGTCCCGGCCGCTTCGACCGCCAGGTGGTGGTGCCGCGTCCCGACATCGATGGCCGCGAGCAGATCCTCGGAGTGCACATGAAGAAGGTGCCGCTGGCCCCCGACGTCGACCCGCGCGTGATCGCGCGCGGCACGCCCGGCTTTTCCGGCGCGGACCTCGCCAACCTCGTCAACGAGGCGGCCCTGCTCGCCGCCCGCCGGGGCAAGAGGCTGGTCGCGATGCAGGAGTTCGAGGACGCCAAGGACAAGGTGCTGATGGGCACCGAACGCAAGTCGATGGTGATGACCGAGGACGAAAAGCGGATGACCGCCTATCACGAGGCCGGTCACGCCGTGGTCGCGCTTCACGAACCGGCGTCCGATCCGATCCACAAGGCGACAATCATTCCACGCGGCCGAGCGCTCGGCCTAGTCATGCGCCTGCCGGAGCGGGACAGCTACAGCTATCACCGCGACAAGATGTACGCGAACCTCGCGGTCGCGATGGGCGGCCGGGTCGCCGAGGAGGTAATCTTCGGACACGACAAGGTTTCTTCCGGCGCCTCTTCAGACATCCAGTACGCGACCCAGCTCGCGCGCGACATGGTGACCCGCTGGGGCATGTCGGACGCGCTTGGACCGCTGCAATATGCCGAGCCGGAGGAGGAAGTGTTCCTCGGCTATTCGGTCAATCGCACGCGTCACATGTCGAACGAGACGGCGCAGGCGATCGACAAGGAAATCCGCAAGGTCGTCGAGGATGGCTACGCGCGCGCCAAACACCTACTCGACGAGCATCGCGGCGAACTCGAGAAACTGGCCCAGGCGCTGCTTGAATATGAAACGCTGTCGGGCGACGAGATCAAGAAGGTCGTCGCCGGCGAGACGATCGACCGAGGCGGCAGCAAGGGGCCGGCAATTCCGGCCGCGGGTTCTTCGATTCCGAAGGCCAAGCGGCCCAAGCCCGGTGCCATCGGCGGCCCCGCTGCGGCGGGCGCCTAGTCCTAGCTCGCGCCGATCGCCGCCGCGGTCGCCATGAACAGAGCGGCAGCGATGAAGGCGAAGGTCAGAAGTGCCATGGTTCGCATGACCGCGCTGAAGCGGCCGAGCTGGTAGGTTTGCTTCAAGTGCCGGTACATGTGGAATGGCGGCACGAAGAACAGCAGGCTGGCTATGCTCGGCAATCCGACTGAAATCAGCACGCCGCCGATCACCACCAGCAACATCATGAACGACAGCGAATAGGTCACGAACACGGTGTGGTCGTAGGTGTTGTAGCTCCTCCGGAAGGGGAACAGCAGCCACATGAATGGCACCGACATGGGGATCAAAAGCCAGCTGTATTTCGAAGCCGCGTCCTGCACTCGCATTGAGACCAGGTCCGGATTCTCCCTGACTTTCTTGATGAACGGCCGAATCCAGCTTGGAGTCTCGTCGTTGGCCTGGGCGGAGGCCAGGGGCTGGCCGGTCGTGGTCAGCGCCTTCTGAATGTCGGCAAGGTCTTCCTTCTTCTTGGCAATCCTGGTGTCGATATCCGCGACGTCCTTTCCTGCGGCGACGGCGGCGCTTCGCTTCGCTTCCAGTTTGGCGATCGCCTGCTGGTCTTCAGCGATTCCTGTCTTCAGACCCCATTCGATGTTCTTCGCGCCCTGCGGCTTGAGGGCCCCCGTGAAATTGAGCACGGCAAACATCGCGAAAACGGTGAACAGGTACAGCGCGACCGGAGAGATGAACCGCGCTCGCTCTCCCGCGATGTAGCGGCGGGTCATGTCTCCGGGGCACCATGCGAGCATCGGCAGGGTTCGCCAGATCTTGCCCTCGAAATTGAACAGGCCCTGGACGAAGTCCTGGAAGAAGGCGCGCACCGAACGGTGGACATGGGCTTTCTGCCCACAGGCCGAACAATAGGCGCCGACGAGAGGGGTTCCACAATTGAGGCAACGCTTCTCGTG
>DASSIU010000231.1:0-10081 GCA_035691585.1 Sphingomicrobium sp.
CAACCACTGTTTCGGTCCGGAGTTCAGAGCCCATTGCCGGGCGTTTCAGCGTGGGACAGTCAGCCCTCGATCGACGCCATCAAGCTCGCATTGCCGCCCGCCGCCGTCGTGTCGATGCAGGTACCGCGTTCAGTCGCGAAACGGGCCACATAGTGCGGGCCGCCGGCCTTCGGACCAGTACCGCTGAGGCCCTCGCCGCCGAACGGCTGGCTTTCGACCACCGCTCCGATCTGGTTGCGGTTGACGTAGAAATTGCCGACGCGCGCATGCTCCTCGACATAGTCGCGGACCGTGTCGATGCGGCTCTGCAGGCCGAGCGTCAGGCCGAACCCGGTCGCGTTGATGGCGTCCACCACTTGGTCGAGCCGATCGCCGGGAAACCGGATGACGTGAAGGATCGCGCCGAAATTCTCGCGATCCAATTGGCCTACCGACTGGATTTCATAGAAAGCGGGAGCAACGAAGCAGCCGTTGGCGGCTTCCTTCGGTGGCTCCAGCCGGCAGATCTTCTTCGCGTTCTTGTCGAGCCATTCGAGATGCTCATCGAGCACTTTCTTTGCTGCCCCGTCGATCACCGGGCCGACATCGGTCGAGAGGTGGCTCGGGTCGCCGACCTTGAGCGCCTCCATCGCGCCGGCAATCATCCTGATCATCCCATCGGCGACATCCTCCTGGACGAACAGGACGCGTAGCGCCGAACAGCGTTGGCCGGCGCTCTGAAATGCCGAGGAAATGACGTCACGGGTCACCTGTTCGGGGAGTGCCGAGCTGTCGACAATCATCGCATTCTGGCCGCCCGTTTCTGCGACGAATGGGATGATCGGGCCGTCGCGCTCGGCGAGCGTGCGGTTGATCATACGCGCAGTTTCGGTCGAACCCGTGAAGACGGCGCCTGCAAGCAGCGGATGCGCGGTCAGCGTTCCACCGACAACCCTTCCTGAGCCCGGGGCGAGCTGGACCACATCCGTCGGAATACCAGCCTGGTGCATCAGCTCTACCGCCAGCGCCGCGATCAGCGGCGTTTGGCCCGCGGGCTTGGTGATCACCGCATTGCCCGCGGCGAGCGGCGCCGATGTCAGACCTGTGAAGATTGCGAGGGGGAAATTCCACGGCGAAATAGCCGCGATCACGCCGCGGCCACGCAAGCGCAGCTCATTCTGCTCGCCGGTGGGGCCGGGAAGCAGAAGGGCCCGGGTGAACTGGCGCCGCGCTTCCGACGCATAGAAACGCAGGAAATCAACCGCCTCGCGCAGTTCGAGCACGGCGTCGATCAGTGTCTTCCCCGCTTCGCGAATGCAGAGGGAGAAGAATTCCTCGGCGTGCTCCTCGTAGAGGTCGGCCGTGCGTTCGAGCAATTTGGCCCGAGCTTCACCGCCCAGCGCATCCCAGCCGACCTGCGCGGTCTGCCCGGCGATGACCATCCGGTCGACCTCTTCGGCGGTCGCTTCGAAGGTCGTCCCGACGGTGACCCTGTGATCATGCGGCGAAACGATCGCCCTTCCCTTGCCTTGGCCAATGCCGGGCTTGGCGGTCCAACTGCGGGCTTCCAACGCTTTCAGTCGCTCGAGCAGGGGTTCGCGCACCAGCGGGTCGCTGAGGTCGACCCCGGCGCTGTTTCGGCGCACAGGTCCAAAAAGGTCGCGCGGAAGGATGATTTTCGGGTTGCGCTTGGGTTCCAGAGCCGCAAGCTCCGCAACCGGGTCGCGGACCAGCTCGTCGATCGAGACCTGCTCGTCAGCAATCCGATTGACGAAACTCGAATTGGCGCCGTTCTCCAGCAGCCGCCGAACCAGATAGGCGAGCAGCTCCTTGTGACTCCCGACGGGCGCATAAATGCGCACTGGCGTAGGCTTGTCGCCGAGGTGCCGCTCCAAGCCGGCAAGCTCCTCATAGAGCTCCTCACCCATTCCATGGAGGCGCTGGAACTCGAACGCCTTGCCATGCGCAAGGGCCTTCACCTGGCCAATGGTGTTGGCGTTGTGGGTCGCGAATGCCGGGTAGATGACGTCGCTCGCCGCCAGCATCTTCTTGGCGCAGGCGAGGTAGGAGACGTCGGTCGCGACCTTCCGAGTCCAGACAGGGTAGTCGCTGAGCCCAGCGACCTGCGCGAGCTTGATCTCGGTGTCCCAATAGGCGCCCTTGACCAGGCGGCACATAAGCTTGCGGCCATGCGCGCGCGCGGCTTCGATTACCCAGTCGACCAGCGGCGCGGCGCGCTTCTGATAGGCCTGGATGGCGATCCCGAACCCGGCCCAGCCGTTGGCGAACAGCTCGTCGTCGGCAAGCAGCGCCTCGAAAACATCCATCTGGAGCTCGAGCCGGTCGGCTTCCTCAGCGTCGATAGTGAAATGGACATCGGCCTTGGACGCCTTTAGCGCCAACTCACGTGCGATCGGAATTACGGCAGCAAGTGCCTCATCCCGGTGCGTATATTCGAAGCGCGGGTGGAGCGCGGTCAGCTTGACCGAGATGCCTGGGGATTTCTTGAAGCCGTCCTTCGCATCCTTCGCGATTCGATCGAGGGCGTTCCGGTACGCGTCGGCATAGCGGTCCGCGTCCTCGAACGTCTTCGCTGCCTCGCCGAGCATGTCGAAGCTGTGGCTTAGGCCTTTCGCGCGTTCGGGCTTCGCGCGCTGCAACGCCTCGTCGATCGTCCGGCCGAAGACGAAATTGCGCCCGAGGATCTTCATCGCCTCTCGCACCGCGGTGCGGACGACAGGCTCGCCCAGACGGCCGACCGCTCGGCCGATCGCGGCCTTCCAATTGTCGGAGCGGTCCTGCGCCCCTTCGAGAACCTTGCCGGTCAGGAGCAGTGAGAAGGTCGCGGCATTGACGAATGCGGAGTTCGATTGGCCCAGCTTCTCAGACCAATCGGGTCCCGAGAGCTTGTCGGCGATCAACTCGTCCGCGGTGTGCGCATCGGGAATCCGGAGCAAGGCTTCTGCAAGGCACATCATTGCAATGCCCTCGTCCGAGCCGAGATCGTAGGCATGCAGGAATGCATCGACGCCGGACGGCTTGTGCGCGCGAACGCCTTTGACCAGCGTGCGCGCGGTCGCCGTTGCTTCCCCGATCTCCGCCGGGCTCATCCGCGCCTCACCGACGCGCTCGACCGCGACCTGTTCTTCGTCAGGCCGGTAGGCGCGACGCAGCGCCGTTCGGTCGATCGGGGCAGCCATCGCTGCAGCCGCGCTCAGGCGAGCTGCCCGTGGCAATGCTTGTACTTCTTGCCCGACCCGCACGGGCACGGTGCGTTGCGGCTGACCGGCGCCTCGGCAACGCTCCCGTCAGGCTGCTGGAGTGGCGGCTGCGGAATGTTGAGCAATGGCGGCAGGCCGGCCATCAGCCCGCGCGTGGAAGCATCGATGTCAGCCGTATCGTCCTCGGCCGAGAATGGATCGAGATGCTGGGTGATGAAGTCCGGCAGCTGCGGGAGCGGCACCGGCTGGAACTGGAACTGAGCCCGCATCAGGCTCCGAGTGACTTCCTCGCGGATCGATACCAGCAACCTCTCGAACAGCAGGAAGGCCTCCTGCTTGTATTCGTCGATCGGCTTCTTTTGCGCATAGCTTCGAAGGTGGATGACCTGGCGGAGCGCGTCGAGCGTGGCGAGATGCTCCTTCCAGTGATGGTCGAGCGTCTGGATCAGGATTTGCTTCTCGATATCGTTTCGGCTCGCCGCCTCGATCTCCTGCATCTTGGCCGTCATCGTCTCGTCGGCGAGTGTCTGCAGGCGTTCCGCGATCATCTGCGGATCGACCGCTTCCTCCTGCAGCCAGTCGTCGATGGGCGGCTGAAGGCCGAACACGGCGTCGATGCTTTCCTTCAGCTCATCGACGGTCCACTGCTCGGGATAGGTGCCCTCGGGACAGTTGACCGCGACGATCGCAGCGGCGGTTTCGGCGCGCATGTCGTTGATGACGTCGCCGACGCTCTCGGCGTCCATGATGTCGCTGCGCTGCTCGTAGATGACCTTGCGCTGGTCGTTCATCACGTCGTCGAATTCGACGACCTGCTTGCGGATGTCGTAGTTGCGCGCCTCGACCTTCTTCTGGGCGGTCTCGATCGCCTTGCTGATCCACGGCGACACGATCGCTTCGCCGTCCTCGAGGTTGCTCTTCATGAGCCGCGAGAACATGGTTTGAGGGCCGAAGATTCGCAGCAAGTCGTCGTCGAGGCTGAGGTAGAATTTGGAAAGGCCCGGGTCGCCCTGGCGGCCTGAGCGACCGCGCAGCTGGTTGTCGATGCGCCGGCTTTCATGGCGCTCGGTGCCAAGAACATACAATCCGCCGGCTTCGAGCACCCGCTGCTTCTCAGCGGCGATCTCCGCGCGGATCTTCTCGGCCTGCGCCTCATATTCAGGCGTGCCCTGCACGAGGTCCGGGAACTCGTCCTGCATTCGGAACTCGAGATTGCCGCCAAGCTGAATGTCCGTTCCTCGGCCGGCCATGTTGGTGGCGATGGTCACGGCGCCGATCCGGCCCGCCTGCGCAACGATGTGTGCCTCCTGCTCGTGGAAGCGGGCATTGAGGACCGAGTGCTTGACCCCCTGCTGGTGAAGATATTCCGACAGCATCTCCGACTTTTCGATCGAGATGGTGCCGACCAGCGCCGGCTGGCCGAGCTCCTGCTTCTGCTTGAGCTCTTCGGCGATCGCCGCGAACTTCTCCGTCATCGTCTTGTAGAAGACGTCGTCCTCGTCCTTGCGCTGGACCGGCACGTTGGTCGGGATCGCGACCACGTTCATCTTGTAAATGTCGAAGAATTCGGGTGCCTCGGTCATCGCCGTGCCGGTCATGCCCGACAGCTTCGGATACATCCGGAAGTAGTTCTGGAAGGTGATCGAGGCGAGGGTCTGGTTCTCCGGCTCGGGTTGCACGCCCTCTTTGGCCTCCACCGCCTGGTGAAGACCGTCCGACCAGCGCCGCCCGTCCATCATGCGGCCGGTAAATTCGTCGATGATGATGATCTTCCCGTCCTTGACGATATAATCGATGTCCTTCTTGAACATCACGTTGGCCTTGAGGGCCTGGTTCAGGTGATGGACGACCTGGGTGTTCGCGACGTCGTAAAGATTGCGGCCTTCGATCAGGCCCGCGGCCTCGAGCATCCGCTCGGCCTTCTCGGTTCCGTCTTCGGTGAGGACGACGCTCTTTTGCTTCTCGTCCTTGTCATAGTCGGCCGGGACCAGTGATTTCACGATCCCATCGACCGAGATGTAGAGGTCCGACTTGTCGTCTGTCGGGCCTGAAATGATCAGCGGCGTTCGGGCTTCGTCGATCAGGATCGAATCTACCTCGTCGACGATCGCGAATTTGAACGGCCGCTGGACCATCTGGTCGCGGCTGTATTTCATATTGTCGCGAAGATAATCGAACCCAAGCTCGTTGTTCGTCGCATAGGTGATGTCGCTGTTGTACGCATCGCGCCGTTCCTGGTCGGTGAGGTTCGGTACGATCACGCCGACGGTCATCCCGAGGAAACGGTAGATTTGCCCCATCCAGTCCGCGTCGCGGCGCGCGAGGTAGTCGTTGACCGTGACAACATGGACGCCCTTGCCCTCGAGCGCATTGAGATAGACCGCGAGGGTCGCCACCAGCGTCTTGCCTTCGCCGGTCTTCATCTCGGCAATCTCGCCGCGGTGAAGTGCGATTCCGCCGATCAGCTGAACGTCGTAATGGCGCTGGCCCAGCGTCCGGATCGCGGCCTCGCGAACGGTCGCGAAGGCCTCCGGGATCAGGGCATCGAGCTTCTCGCCGTTGGCAAGGCGCTGCCGGAACAGCTCCGTCTGGCCCCGCAGCTCGTCGTCGGTGAGCGCCTGGATGTTGGCCTCGAAGCCGTTGACTGCATCGACATACTTGCCGAGGCTCCGGACGTAGCGGTCGTTGGCCGATCCGAAGATGCTTTTTGCCACTGCGGCGAACATGAAATTCCCTTAAAAGCCCGCGCGTGTCAGGAGCGTGAAAAAGCTCCCGCCGACGCTATGGGAAATTGCGCCCGGCGATGTAAGGAGCGCCCCTCTCATAGTCAATTAAAGCGAGCCATGATGGGACCGACCGGCGGGTGCATGTGCGGCGCGGTGCGCTACGAACTCAAGAGCGAACCATTCGACTGCGGCTGGTGCCATTGTCGCACCTGTCAGCTCAGCAGTGGCGCACCGGCCCAGGCTTTTGCCTGCGTCGAGCGGGGCGACTGGGTCGTGACATCGGGCGCGGATTTGATCCGAAGCATCCGTTCGAGCAGCTTCGGCCAGCGCTCGTTTTGCGGCCAGTGCGGAACGCCGCTTTTCGTGACGGTCGACCACCAGCCGGAAACGCTCGATTTCAGCGCGGTGACGCTCGACGAGCCGGACTCGGTGCCGCCGGAATATCACATCTTCTGGGGAAGCAAGGTTGCCTGGTTTCACCCGGCTGACGACTTGCCAAGGCATGAGCGTTTCCGCCCGAACACCATAGGGCTCAGCGGGACGGAGCCTCCGGATGGCAGCTCGCTGACGGGAGGCGCAGCGACCTAGCCGGCCTTCGACTGGGCGGCTTCGAGGTTCGACTCCAGCCACTGCTGAATCTGGCTTCTCGGGGCGGCACCGACCTTCTGGGCGATCGGCTGCCCACCCTTGAACAACAGCATGGTCGGGATTCCCCGCACGCCGTACCGGCTCGGCGTATCGGGATTCTCGTCGATGTTGAGCTTGGCGATCGTCACCTTGTCGCCAAGCTCGCCGGCGATCTCCTCCAGCGCTGGAGCGATCATCCGGCACGGACCGCACCATTCCGCCCAGAAATCAACGAGCACGGCCCCATCGGAGCCGAGAACATCAGTGGAAAAGCTCTGGTCGGTAACGGTCTTGGTAGCCATGGCGGGCGACTCTCCTGGCGGCGTTCAAAGGTTAACAAGCATATGGGCGCTTGGGCATGCGCTCTCAAGGCATCAGTTCGATGAGTTTCGGGCGGGCGGTGTACAATAGAGACGCGCTAACCCGCCGTCCCGGAAAGATGACCTGCAGCGCCTCGGAATAGGCTGCCATCTGCGCACGGTGGGAGTTGGGGATGTCGGCGTCGGTCGGGGGCACCCTCCCGGTTTTGAAATCGATGACGGAGACGCACTCCTCCTCCACCAATAGCCTGTCCACAGTGCCGGCGATTACCCGACCGTCCGGCAGGGTCGCCGCGAGCGGTGCTTCTCCCAGCGATCCGCGGCCGAACAATGAAGCAAAGCGCGGATCCGAGAGGATGCCGCAGACCTGCGCCACGATCTCGCTCCGAACCGCAGCGTCCGCGATGCCAGCGCTTCGCTCCAGCCAGCGGTCGGCCGCAGCCGCTCGGGCGCCCGCTTCAACCGCGGGCAAACGTTCGAGCAGCTGGTGAATCCAGGTACCGCGAAGCGCCGCCGACCGCATGGCTTCGCTCGGCGGAGGAGCGCTCTCGTCGTCGACTGCAATCGCCGACGGCGCAAGCGGCCTCGGTGGCCGCGCTTCGAGGGGCGCGGGACGTGTCGCCCAGCCAGGAACGGTAATCCCTGGAGCATCGGCCTTGCGAGCCGGTTTCGACCTCGCCGGCGCCTCCGAGCCATAGCGGAGGGCCACATGCGCATCGCCCAGCGACCCGATTGGTGCCAATGCCCGCTCGACAATGACATGCCAGCTGTTGGCGGGCCGGGGATCGGATCCGTCCTTCTTCGCTTTCGGCCGGACCCCGCTGACGATCAGCCGATCCGCGGCACGGGTCAGCGCGACATAGAGCAGGCGCAAATGCTCCTCTAAATCGCGCTTCTCCTCATCGGCGATAATCTCTTCGAATGGTGGGCAACGCTCGGCCTTCTTGGGGCGGAGCAGCGGTGCTACCCCCGCCCCTTCGACCTCGACGTCGACAGTGATTGGCGTTCTGCCGAGCCTCGCCGGGTCCGCAGTCGCATCGGCGAGGATTACGACCGGCGCCTCCAGGCCTTTTGCGCCATGAACGGTCATCACCCGCACTTCATTCGCTGGCTGCCCTGGATCGCGCTGCACATCGACCGTTCCGCGGGAAAACCAAGCGAGGAAGCGTTCGAGCGACGAGGTTTGATTGCGCTCGAACTCCAGCGCGCTGTTCATCAGCTCGTCAATCGGGTCTCGCGCAGCCAGGCCGAGCCGGGAGTAGAGCTTGCGGCGGCCGCGCATTGGGCCGGTGAGGATTGTCTCCAGAAATCGCGACGGGGTGATGAAGTCCGCGATCCGAAGCAGTTCGGCGAGCGCGTCATGCGCGTCCCTGAATTCGTCCGCGCGCTGGCGAAGTTCGCGCCACAGCGAACCCTTCCGACCGTAGGCAAGCACCCGAAGCTGCTCCTGGCTCCATCCGATCAGGGGTGAAACGAGCACGCAGGCGAGACTGAGATCGTCGTTCGGCTGTACCGCGAACTTCACAGCTGCCAGCAGGTCCTGCACCGCGAGCGGCTCGTGAAGGTGCAGCCGGTCGACACCTGCAACTGGCACACCGGCCGAGAACAGGCGAGCGACGATCAGCGAGGCAAGTTCCCCTCTGCTGCGGACCAGCACGAGGATGTCGCCGGCAGTCAGGGCGCTCTTCGTGGAGGCAAGCGTGGGCGCTTCCTCGATCATGCGCTTTATTCGGTCCGCCAATTCCTCCGCGTATCGGCGGTCGCGCATCGACACCCACCGCTCCTCGCCTTCGTCGCTATCATCGGGCGATTCCTCGATCGCGAACGGCTGCCACAGTTCCACCAAACCCGGCCGATCCCGGTGATGGGCTCGATGCGGCGGCGGCGCTTGGCTGAGCGCCATCGCCGAATGTCCGACGGTGCCGATGACGGCATCGACGACGTCGAGCACCGGCTGGGCGGAGCGAAAGCTAGCGGCGATCGAAAGATCCCGGAATTCCTTTGCGCGCCACTGGTAGCTGAACAGGTCGTCTCCGCCAGTGATGGCTTCCGCGCGTCGCTTGAACTTTTCGCGCGCTTCCTGGAACCGTCGCGGATCCGTGCCCTGGAAACCGTAGATCGCCTGCTTGAAGTCGCCAACCATGAACAGGGTGCGATTGCGTCCTTCGCTTTCGCTCGAACCGCTGAAAAAATCGTCGACCAACTGCTCGATGATCTCCCACTGGGCGGCATTGGTGTCCTGCGCTTCATCGACCAAGACGTGGTCGACCTGGCGATCGAGCTTGTAGCGCACCCAGTCGCCCATGCCGGGCTGACGAAGGAGTCCACGGGTCCACTCAATGAGATCGTTGAAGTCGGCGACGCCGGCCCCGCGCTTGGCGTGAGTGTAGGCGGCGGAAAATGCCTGTCCCGCGCGAAGCCCCGCGGCGATATCGACAGCGAGGCGCGCACCATTCTGCAGGCGCAGAAGCTCGGCGATGAGGTTCGCCAGCCGGCCGGCATGCGATTCATAGTGCGGTTCGACCTTTGTCTGACCGGCAGAGACGCGGAGTGTATCCTTGTCGGTAAGCACGACCTTGCGCAGCTCGGGGAGTGCCGCAGCCCTCTCGACCGGCGTCAGCGAGAGCCAATCCTCAATGGCCTTCGCATGGCCCAGGCCCGTCTGCGTGCCCCATTTGCGGTTTGCGTCGGCAACCGAGCGCAAGAGGTCGCAATCGAGCCCCTCGTCGCCGCAATGGTGCGCGATATAGTCCTCGGGCGATTCCGAGGGGAGGTCCATAAGCTCAAGTATCCTGGTTTCGATCGTGTCCGACCGACCAAGCGCGTCGAGCGCTTCCGGCCGGCGCGCGCACGCCTGCAGGTATTCGATCGCGCCAGCCTCGCCGAGGCGACGGCTAAGGCGCTGGACATCCCCGATCAGCCCCTCCTTCCCCATCGCATCGGCGTCGGCCATCAGATCGGCGAGCGTTCGCCGAACCAGCTCCTGCTCGGCCCTGCCTTCGAGCGGCTGGAACCCCGGCACAATGCCTGCCTCGGCTGGAAATGCAGCGAGCAGCGATTGGGCGAAGCTATGGATCGTCTGGATCTTCAATCCGCCCGGGCAATCGAGGACCCTGGCAAAAAGCTGCCTAGCCCGCTCGCGCATTTTCGGGTCGTTGGACTCGCCGAGATGAAGGAGATCGCTCCCAAGATCGCTGTCCTTCAACCG
>DASSIU010000232.1:0-4839 GCA_035691585.1 Sphingomicrobium sp.
TTGGCCAGGAGAACAGGCAGGTCAACCGCCGGGCGTCCGCGCGGAAGGCCTGAACCTGCGGGCGGCCCTCGCATGCTGAGGCAGCTCGCCATCCACAATATCGTGCTGGTCGAACGGCTCGAGCTGGAGTTCGAACCGGGGCTGGGCGTGCTGACCGGCGAGACAGGCGCGGGCAAGTCGATCCTTCTCGATGCGCTCGGGCTGGCGCTCGGTGCGCGCGCGGACGCGGGGCTGGTGCGAGCCGGGCAGGAGACGGCGTCGGTCTCGGCCGAAATCGAGCTGCCGAGCGATCATCCGGCGGCCGGTCTTCTGGATGAGCAGGGATTCGGGAGCGAAGCGGGGGAGCCGCTGATCGTCCGGCGCACGCTGAAGAGCGACGG
Source organism: Sphingomicrobium sp. (assembly GCA_035691585.1). Lineage (GTDB taxonomy): Bacteria > Pseudomonadota > Alphaproteobacteria > Sphingomonadales > Sphingomonadaceae > Sphingomicrobium. The sequence continues at coordinate 381 of DASSIU010000232.1, forward strand.
CGGTAGTCGCGCCTTCCTCGGCGCCGCCAGCGTTCCCGCCGGCCTGCTGCGCGATGTGGGAGCGCTGGCGGTGGAAATCCACGGCCAGCACGACGATCGAGGCCTGCTCAACCCGAAGGGTCATCGGGCGCTGCTCGACGCCTTCGGCAAGCTCGATACCGCAGAGGTTGAGCTTGCATGGGGCAATGTGACGCGTATCGAAGCAGAGCTGCTCGAGGCGCGCACTGCCGCCGCCGCCGCCGAGCGCGATCGCGAATGGCTCGAGCATGCCTGCGCGGAAATCGAGGCAGTGGCGCCCGAGGAGGGCGAGGAAACCCGGCTGGCCGAAGAACGCGCCGCGATGCAGGCGGGTATCAAGGCTGGAGAATCGCTGACCGGCCTCGATGAACTGCTCGGCGGTTCCGAGGGCGCGCTCGCACAACTCCGGCAGGCGGCGCGAAAGATCGAGCGCGGGGCGGCCGACCATCCGCTGTTGGCGGAGGCCCTAGCGGCGCTGGACCGCGCGCTGATCGAGGCGAGCGAGGCCGAGGACCGGATCGTTCGCGCTGCGGACGCGATGGCGTTCGACCCGGCTCGGCTGGAGCAGGCGGAGGCGCGGCTGTTCGACATTCGCGGGCTGGCGCGCAAGCACCGGGTGGAACCCGACCTGCTGGCGGCGCTGGGCGCGCAAATGCGGGATCAGCTCGCCGCAATCCAGGCGGGCGGCGGGCATATCGCCGAGCTCGACCGCGAGCTTGTGGCGGCGCGTGAGCACTATGCGGCGGCGGCAAGCGCGCTGAGCGCCGACCGGCATGAAGCGGCGGCCCGTCTCGACCGCAGCGTCGCGTCGGAGCTGGCACCGCTGAAGCTCGACGCTGCCCGCTTCAGGACCGCCATCGCGCCCGCGGAGCCCGGCCCATCCGGAACCGATCGCGTTGAATTCGAAGTCTCGACCAATCCCGGAGCGCCGTTCGGGCCGCTGACCCGGATCGCCTCCGGCGGCGAGCTGTCGCGCTTCATCCTCGCGCTGAAGGTCGCGCTCGCGGAGGCGGGGAGTGCCGCGACGATGATCTTCGACGAAGTCGACCGCGGGGTCGGCGGCGCGGTCGCCAGCGCGATCGGGGAGCGCCTTGCCCGGCTGGCCGAGCGCAGCCAGGTGCTGGTCGTCACGCACTCGCCGCAGGTCGCGGCGCGCGCCTCGCACCATTACCGAATCGAGAAGACCCACGGGTCCGACGGCACCCGCACCAGCGTCCGCAGGCTGAGTGCCGAGGAGCGACGCGAGGAGATCGCCAGGATGCTGTCCGGCACGTCGATCACCGAGGAAGCAAGGGCGCAGGCCTCGCGCCTGCTCGACGCCGCGTGACTGCTTATGTTGCGCTGCTTCGCGGCGTGAACCTTGTCGGCAGCAGCACGCTCAAGATGGCGGACCTGAAGGCGATTGCGGCCGATTTGGGCCTCAGCCAAGCGCGGACCTACATCGCGAGCGGGAACCTGCTGTTCACCAGCGAGGAGCCGGAGGAGAAGCTTCGCCGCAAGCTTGAACAGGAGCTTCACGCGCACATGGCGAAGGAAATCCGGGTCATGCTCCGGACGGTTGGCGAAATGGAGGCGGTCGTCCGCGGCAACCCGTTCAGCGATGTGCCGGGCAATCGCGTGCAGGCCTTTTTCCTGAACGGGCCACCGCCCGGCGACGTGATTTCGACGGCCCGCAACAAGGCCGACGACGAGCGGATCGCCGCCGGTGTTCGCGAGGTCTATGTCGCGTACGGCGAACGCGGTATCGGCAAGTCGCGTCTGCGCATCCCCTCCGCTGAGGCGGGGACGGCGCGCAACATGAACACGGTGGCCAGGCTGGCCGAGCTGGCAAGGGAGATGGAATGAGCAAGGACCGCGCGATCCCGCACAATTTCGAAGACGAGGAGCTGGAGAGCGTCTTCGTCGGCCGCCGTGACGGGCAGGCCCGGCCGACCGTCATCATGATCCCGACCGTGATGGGCGTTTCCGACCTCGAGATCGGCTTTGGCCGGCAGCTGGTCGAGCTTGGCTACAATGCGCTTGTCGCCGACCTGTTCGGCAAGAAATTTCGCGGCGCTTCGCGCGACACGATGTTCGGCGAGCTCAATCGGCTGAAGAGCGACCGCGCCGCGCTGTTGCGGCGGATGCAGCACGTGCTCGAGCTCGCACAGGGCCTCAACGAGGTTTCCAAGGGGCAGATCGTGGTCGCCGGCTATTGCTTTGGCGGCATGTGCGCGCTCGACCTCGCCCGAGGCGGCGCCGACATCGCCGCCGCAGTCAGCTTTCACGGCCTGTTCGACCCGCCGGGGCTGCCGCCGCAGAAGATCAAGGCCAAGGTCGTCGTCTTCCACGGCTGGGACGATCCGATGGTCCCGCCCGAGAAGGTCGTGGCGCTCGGCAACGAGCTCACCGAGGGCGGGTCCGACTGGCAGATCCACGCCTACGGCCATGTCGGCCACGGCTTCACCAACCCGCACGCGAGCACCCTCCAGATCGAGGGTGTGGCGTACAACGCGCTCGCCGCCGAGCGGTCGTGGACCAGCTTCATCAACCTGCTCGAGGAATTGTTCGGCTGAGCATGGTCGTGGGGGATTTGAGCGAGGCCGATGCCGCCAATCGCCTGATGCGGCTGGCGAAGGAGATCGCCCGCCACGACAAGCTCTATCACGACCAGGACGCGCCCGAGATTTCGGATGCGGAATATGACGCTCTGGTCCGCGAGAATCGCGAGCTGGAGGCGCGGTTTCCGCAGCTCATCCGCGCGGATTCGCCGTCGAAGCGACTGGGCGCGGCGCCGACCACCGCCCTTGCCAAGGTCGCGCACGCGCGGCCAATGCTCAGCCTCGACAATGGCTTTTCGGCCGACGAGGTCGAAGAGTTCGTCGCCCGCATCAAGCGGTTCCTCGCGCTTCCGACCGACGCCTTCGTGGCCTTCACCGCCGAGCCCAAGATCGATGGCCTGTCCTGCTCGCTTCGGTACGACCGCGGCGCGCTGGTGCTAGCCGCGACGCGCGGTGACGGAACGGTTGGGGAAGATGTCACCGCGAACGTGCGGACCATCGCGGATATTCCCGAGACACTGTTCCCCGGCGAACAGCAAGTGCCCGACATCCTCGAAGTCCGCGGTGAGGTGTACATGTCCAAGGCCGACTTCGAGGCCTTGAACGAACGCCAGGAAGCGAGCGGCGGCAAGGTCTTCGCCAATCCGCGCAACTCGGCCGCGGGCTCGCTCCGCCAGAAGGATCCGGGCGTGACGGCCTCGCGGCCGCTGCGTTTCCTCGCCCACGGCTGGGGCGAGCTCAGCGAACCGCTGGCCGATACCCAATATGACGCCATGAGGCGGATCGAGGGCTTCGGAATTCCGGTCAGCGACCTGCTCGTCCGCTGCAATTCGGTCGAGGAGATGCTCGCCCACTATCGAGCGATCGAGAAGGCACGAGCCGAGCTGCCGTTCGACATCGACGGAGTCGTCTACAAGGTCGACCGGCTCGACCTTCAGGAGCGACTCGGCTTCGTTGCCCGCGCCCCGAGGTGGGGCCTCGCGCACAAATTCCCCGCGGAGAAAGCCGAAACGACGCTCGAGGCAATCGACATCCAGGTTGGGCGGACCGGCAAGCTGACGCCGGTGGGACGGCTGAAGCCCGTCGGCGTCGGCGGCGTCATGGTCGCCAACGTGACTCTCCACAACCGGGACGAAATCGACCGCCTTGGCCTCCGCATCGGTGATCGCGTTCGTATCCAGCGCGCGGGCGACGTGATCCCGCAGGTGGTCGAGAACCTGACCCGCGACGATCCGCGCGAACCCTACCTGTTCCCCGACCATTGCCCCGAATGTCAGTCGGAAGCGGTCAGCGAGGAGGGCGAGGTCGACGTCCGCTGCACCGGCGGGCTGATCTGCCCCGCCCAGCGCTTCGAGCGACTGCGGCATTTCGTCAGCAGCGGCGCGCTCGATATCGAGGGGCTGGGCGAGAAGAGCATCGCCGAGTTCATCGATCTTGGCTGGCTCAGCTCTCCGGCCGACATCTTTCGCCTCCATACGCACCGCGCGGAGCTGCTCGGCCGAGAGGGCTGGAAGGAGAAGTCGGTCGACAATCTGCTCGCCGCCATCGACGCCAAGCGCCAGCCTGACGGCCCCCGATTCCTGTTCGGTCTCGGCATCCGCCATGTCGGGATCGTCACCGCGCGGGACCTGCTCAAATGCTTCGGTACGATCGAGGAACTGCGGCGCGTGGCGCGGTCAGAAGGCGGCGAGGCGGAGCTGTCCTCGGTCCAGGGCGTCGGCCCCGTCGTCGCCGAGGCACTGGTCGATTTCTTCCACGAGCCACACAATCAGCAGGCGCTCGACGACCTCCTGTCCGAAGTCGCGCCGCGATCCTTCGTCAGCGACGCCAAGCAGACCGAGTGGAGCGGCAAGTCCATCGTCTTCACCGGCGCGCTCCAAACCATGAGCCGCGACGAGGCC
>DASSIU010000233.1:0-14217 GCA_035691585.1 Sphingomicrobium sp.
AAACAACGCTTTCTATCTCGGCGGCGGGTACAAATATGCGATGTCGGGCGAGGGGTGCGCGTTCATGCATGCGCCGGCCGGCTTCGGCGAGCGGCCGCGCGTTACCGGTTGGTTCGCCGAGTTCGAGGACCTGAGCTTGCCCCCTGGAAGGGTCGGCTATGCGCCCGACGCGCGCCGCTTCCTCGGCGCCACCTTCGACCCCTCGGGACTTTACCGCTTCAACGCGGTCCGCCGGATGCTCGCCGATAATGCTCTGACGACGGCGCGCATTTCCGCCCACTGTGCGGGCCTCCAGCAGCGGCTGCTTGATGGAATTGGCGAGACCGCGCTCGTCAACGCCGAGCTGCTCAACCCGCTTGATGGCGGTCAGCACGCGCGCTTCCTTGCCTTCCGCGGCCCGAACGCGCAGCGCTGGTACGCAGAGCTCATGGCCCAAGACTGCATCACCGATGTGCGCGGCGACGTCTTGCGGATCGGCTTCGGGATTTACCAGGACGAGGCGGATGTCGACCGGCTTGTCCGACTGCTGGGGGAGCTGGAATGAACGAGACGACGGCCATCGATGTGCGAGCGGCGCCCCGTCAGCGGAGCACCGGGCTCGTACTCGCGCTCCTGTTCGTCGCCTACACGTTCAATTATCTGGACCGGCAGATCCTGGGAATTCTGGCCGCGCCCATCAAGGCCGACCTCCACTTGACCGACACCCAGTTCGGGGCCGTCGGCGGTCTCGCGTTTGCCTTGCTTTATTCGGTGCTGGCCATCCCCTTCGCGTTGATTGCCGACAAAACCAGCCGCAGCGCAGTCATCGCGGTCGCGCTTGCCGTGTGGAGTGGGTTCACCGCCTTGTGCGGCTTCGCCCAGGGATACCGCCAGCTGTTCCTCTATCGACTTGGAGTGGGGATCGGCGAAGCGGGCGGAGTCGCGCCCTCCTATGCACTGATCGCCGATTATTATCCGCCGGAGCGGCGCGCTCGGGCGCTGTCGATCTTCTTCCTCGGGATTCCGGTCGGGCTAGCCGGAGGGATGATGATCGGCGCATATCTCGCTCACGCCATCAACTGGCGCGCGGCGTTCATCGTCATGGGGGCAGCGGGCGTCATCCTCGCTCCCATTCTCCGCTTCGTCGTGCGCGATGTTCCGCGCCGAACGTCTGTCGCAGCGACCGCGCCGCTCGCCAGCGTCTTTCCGATCCTCGCCCGGAAGCCGGCATTCTGGCTGCTCGCGTTCGGCGCTTCGGCCAGCTCGCTATGCGGGTACGGCCTCGCGCTTTGGACCCCATCGGTGTTGATGCGCAGCTTCCGCCTGGATCTGCTGTCGACCGCCAACTTCCTCGCGTCGCAAATGCTGATCGGGGGCTGTGCCGGGGTCTTCGCAGGCGGCTGGCTGGCCGATCGTCTCGGTGGGATGGACCGCGCCTGGTATGCGAGGCTTCCGGCGATCGCCTGGCTCGTTACCGTTCCGATGTTCGCGGGAGGCTTTCTCGCGCCCAATCTGTGGATCGCGTGGCTTCCGCTGCTGATCGCCGCGGGGCTGAACATCCTGTGGCTCGGCCCGATTTCGACCGCCGTCCAGCACCTTGTGCCCCGCGCCATGCGCGCCACCGCCTCGGCTAGCTTCCTCTTGATCAACAATCTGATCGGGCTGGGTATTGGCCCGCTGCTGATGGGCCGCCTCTCGGACGCATTGAAGGCGAGCTACGGAGTCGATGCGCTGAGGGACGCCGCCATCGCCTGCCTGCTTTTTTATGTCCTGGCGGCGGTTCTGGTGCTGCTCGCCATTCCCTCGCTGAAGGCTGCGTGGGTCGACGATCCTGCCGAGACTGCGTAAGTCTCTGAACAACAAAGAAATTTGAGGTTCATCCTACTGCGCTAAGTCGCAGGTTGCAGCCGTTTAGGCGTTGGAACGGTGCAGCGAACGGACCGTTTTTCCCGTTCGAAAGGAGAAATTCCATGTTGACCAGGCTGTTTCTAGCCGCGGGCGTTGCCGCTTTTGCGATTGCAAGCCCGTTGGCGGCAAAGCCGGGTGGCAACGGCCACGGCGGTGACGGGGGCCCGCCTCAGGGTCATGGCGGCGGCGGTGGAGGCCCACCGCAAGGTCACGGCGGCGGTGGTGGCGGAGGGCACGGCCACGGCGGTGGCGGTGGTGGGGGCGCTCCTGCCTTCCAGGGCGGTGGCCATGGCCATGGCGGCGGTGGCGGATTCGCGCCGATGTTTGCCGGTGGCGGCGGTCACGGGCACGGTCATGGCGGCGGTGCGAGCTTCGCTCCGGCGTTCGCTGGCGGCGGGCACGGCCGCGGCGGCGGCGGCTTTTCGCATCAGCAGGCCCGCGCGTTCGCTGGCGGCGGCGGCCACGGCCATGCCCATGGCGGCCAGGCGATGGCCTTCGGTGGTCGAGGTCACGGACATGGCGGCCAGGCGATGTCGTTCGGCGGTCACGGCCGCGGTCACGGCGGACATGCCGTCGCGATGAACGGTCACGGTCACGGCCGCGGTCACGGCGGACAGGGCCTTGCCATGAACGGAGGTGCCCATGGTCGCGGTCACGGCGGGCAAGCTGTGGCGCAACAGGGCCGCGGATTCCAGCGGCAGCAGGCGCAGATGGCGCAAGGTCAACAACTGCATGGCAATGGCATGAAGGCCCAGCGGCAAGCGTTTGCCGGTCAGCAGTTCAACGGTGCTATCACCGGTCAAACTTTCGGCGGCGCGATGACCAACTCAAAGGCGGCGCAGGTCGCCAGTCAGCAGTTCATCCAGCAAAGCGCCAATCGCTACGCCGTGCTCAGCTACGGCAATAACGGCCAGGTGCTTCCGGTCACCGAAGTCACCCAGTTCGTCGGTCAGCCGGTCAGCGCCGTCCCGGCCTTCGTCGGACTCAGTCCGCTGCCGGTATCGCTCCAATACCTCTATCCGGCGACGCCAGCTTATTACTACCAATATGGCGGTGGCTATCTGTATCAGATCGACCGGACCGACAGCCTGATCGCGGCGCTGATTCCGCTCCTCGCCGGCGGCTTCCTGCCCGGTCAGTATCTGCCGCCGGCGTACATGGCGAGCTATGCGCCTGCCTATTACGACTATGACGACTTCTACCCGGCCGACTATGGTTATGGCGATCTGTGCAATCGCTACGATTACGGCGTGATCTACCAGGTCGACTGCTACAGCGGCATGGTCGAGAATGTCATCCCGACCTACGCGGGCGGCTATGGCGTCGGGCAGATGCTGCCGACGGCGTACGGTTACTACAATGTGCCGGTTCAATATCGTCGCATGTACTACGATACGCCGGACGCCAATTACTGGTACGCTCCGGGAGCGATCTACCAGTATGACCCGCGCAGCAGCGTGATCACCTCGGTGGCGACGCTGATGTCTCCAGGCTTCTCGATCGGTCAGCCGCTTCCGATTGGCTATGCGGCGTACAACGTGCCGTTCGCCTATCGGGCCACCTACTATGACACGCCGACTGCCTGGTATCGCTACAACAACGGCTACATTTACCAGGTCGACCCGGCGACCCAGCTGGTGACGGCGATCGTCGCTTCGATCCTGACCTGAGCCAAGCGCATCTGGCCCGGCCGTTGGAACCCAATCCGCGCCGGGCCATTTCGCATCGAGAATGAAAGGGAGAAGAATGATGAGGACCCAGGCATTCGCGCTGGGGATCGCGACCGCGGCGCTGCTCGCGCTCGCCGGCTGCAACAAGGACAACACCAAGACCGCGAGCGGTGTCCCCAAGGCGCAGACCGAAAAGGCCCAGAAGATCGCTGGAACCAAGACGATCGCCGCGGGCCTGCCGGCGAACAGCCAGTTCATGGCAGCCGCCAAGACCGCGGGACTCGACCAGACCCTTGCCGGCCCTGGCCCCTACACGGTGTTCGTTCCCGACGACGCCGCATTCAACAGCGCGCCCGCCGGAACGTTCGACGCGAAGCCGCAGAACCGCGCTCAGCTGACGGGAATTCTCACCAACCTCATCCTTCCGGGGACGGTGATGGTCGCCGACATCGACAAGGCGATCGACAATGGCAAGGGCAAGACGCCCCTGGCGACCATGGGCGGCGGCGTCCTCACGGCGACCAAGGACGGCGGCAAGACGGTGCTTACGGACTCCGCCGGTCACAAGGCGACGATCACCCAAGGTGACGAGACCTACACCAACGGCGTCGTCCATCACATCGATGCGCTGCTGATGCCCTCCAAGCCCGCGAGTGGACCCGCCGTCGGCAAGAAGGTGCATCGCTAAGCGCTACATCTTGCGAAGTGGCAGGGCTTCATCCCCCAGATGAAGCTTTGCTCATCATTTCCCTTCCGTGCGCCAAACGGGTCGCTATAACCGTCCGAAAGCTGGCGGAAATGGGGCCTTGGCGACATGAAAGCGACGATTGAGCGGGCGACCCTCCTGAAGAGCCTGGGCCATGTCCAATCGGTCGTGGAACGCAGGAACACCATACCGATCCTGTCCAACGTGCTGATAGAAGCGCGCGAGGACGGCTCGCTCCGGCTGATGGCCACCGACCTCGATCTCCAGGTCGACGAGACGGTTCCCGCCAATGTCAGCCAGGCCGGTGCGACCACGGTTTCCGCGCACACGTTCTTCGACATCGTTCGCAAGCTGCCGGAGGGCAGCCAGGTCGAGCTGACCGCCGCCGAAGGCAAGATGCAGGTCGTCGCAGGCCGCGCGCGGTTCAACCTGTCGACGCTCCCGCGCGACGATTTCCCGGTGATTGCGGAGGGCGAGCTTCCGACCCGCTTCGAGCTGCCCGCCGCGACCCTTCGCCAGATCATCGAAAAGACGCGCTTCGCCATCTCGAGCGAGGAGACCCGCTATTATCTGATGGGAATCTTCCTGCACGTGGTCGATGACCAGATGCGCGCCGCGGCGACCGATGGCCACCGTCTCGCCCGCGTGACGGTTGCGCGGCCGGACGGCGCAGAGGGCATGCCCGACGTGATCGTGCCGCGCAAAGCGGTGACCGAACTCTACCGCCTGCTCGAGGAGCTCGAGGGCACGGTTGAGATCTCGCTCTCGCCAACCAAGATCCGCTTCGGCCTGGGCAGTGCGATCCTGACCAGCAAGCTGATCGACGGCACCTTCCCCGACTACAACCGGGTCATCCCGACCGCGAACGACAAGCTGTTGAAGCTCGACCCTAAGAGCTTCTCCGCGGGCGTCGACCGGGTATCGACCATCGCCAGCGAGAAGACCCGCGCGGTGAAGATGAGCGTCGACCGCGACAAGGTCACCCTGTCGGTGACCTCGCCCGAAAACGGTGTCGCGACCGAAGAGGTGCCGGCCGATTACGGCGCCGACAATCTCGAGATCGGCTTCAACGCGCGTTACCTGCTCGACATCCTCGGCGAGATCGATGGTGACACGGTCGAAGTCCACCTCGCCGATGCCGCCGCTCCAACGCTGCTTCGGGAAAACGACAAGTCGAACGCGCTTTACGTCCTGATGCCGATGCGGGTCTGATGATCTGCCGTCTCTGGCGTGGCTGGACTTCGCCGGAGAATGCCGACGCCTATGAGCGGATCGTCCGCACCGAGGTGATCCCCGCAATCGAGGCGAGGAAGATCCCCGGCTTCCAGCATATCGACCTGATGAAACGTGATCTCGACGGCGAAATCGAGTTCCAGACCTGCATGTGGTTTGACAGCCTCGACTCCATCAAAACGTTCATGGGCGAGGATTATTCGGTGAGCCATGTGCCGCCGGAAGCTCGCGCGGTGCTCAACAGCTTCGACGATCGCGCGGCCCATTTCGAAGTCATCGACCGGAGAGAGCAGTAGCGGCTAGAGGAGGCTCAATGCCCGTCAGCCGCCTGACTCTCACCGATTTTCGTTCCTATGCGTCGACGACGATCGAGCCGGGCCCAGGCTTCGTCTTGCTGTTCGGCGAGAATGGCGCCGGCAAGACCAACCTGCTCGAAGCCGTGTCGATGCTGACTCCCGGACGGGGCCTTCGCGGCGGTCCGATTTCGGACATGGCTCGGCGCGGCGGCAGCGGTGGCTGGGCGGTCGCGGCGACGCTACATCCGTTCGTCCCGAGCGAAGTTGAGGGACGTGTCTCGACTGCGCTCGGCACGAACGGAGTCGGTATAGGCACCGGCACGCTGCCCGCGACGCCCGAGCGACGGCAGGTCCGGATCAACGGCGCCGCAACGTCGGTCAATTCCCTCGGCGAATGGGCCTCGCTACTCTGGCTGACGCCGGCGATGGATCGGCTGTTCACCGGCAGCGCAGGCGAGCGCCGTCGCTTCCTCGACCGGCTGGTCCTCGCTCTGGAACCGGCGCATGCACATCACGCCACTCGCTACGACGCGGCAATGCGGGCCAGGAACAAACTGCTCGCCGAGGGGACGTGGGACGAAAGCTGGCTCGCTTCGCTGGAGCTGGCGATGGCCGAGCACGGCACGGAGATGGCCGCCGCTCGCGACCGCAGCGTTGCAGCGCTAGAGACGAAGATCGCCGACACTCCCGACGATGCGTTCGCCCGCGCCTCGATCGCCCTCGAGGGTTGGCGCGCCGGCGATCTCGCCGCCAACCTGCGGAGCAACCGTTCGCGCGACGCGGCGGCCGGCCGGGCGACCGAGGGACCGCATCGCCAGGACCTCGCGGTGGCCCACCGCGCAAAGGAGATGCCCGCGGCGCAATCGTCGACCGGCGAGCAGAAGGCGCTTCTTCTCGGCCTGGTGCTCGCCCACGCCGATCTCGTCGCCGAGCGTCGCGGCCAGCCGCCGATCCTGCTCCTCGACGAGGTCGCCGCGCATCTCGATCCCAAGCGCCGCGCCGCGCTGTTCGCCCGTCTCGAAGGCCGCGGACAGGTGTGGATGACGGCGACGGAGGGGGCGCTGTTCGAGGGCATTGGCGCCGCCTCGCGCTTCCATATCCAGCCGGGGCAAATCGCTCCCGGCTGAGCCGTAGGTGGACTTTTTAAGCTTTGCCTCTATATTGCACCGCAACACGAGGCGCTTTTTCCAAGCGGCGTGATCGGCTCAACGCTTCGGCGGTAACCGGCCCGCGCCTCGATTGTCTGAAGTTCTCCACATCACGCGGGGTTCTTGTTTCCCGCTCGCCGAGCGCATTTGTCGCGCCTGGCCAGCTTTGTTGTGGAAGTTTTTCTTAATGTCATTTCATTCTTTGGGGCTCTCGAAGCCCCTGCTCGATGCGCTCGCCGCGAAAGATTATTCACAGGCGACGCCGATCCAGCTTAAAGCCATTCCCACGGTCCTCAGCGGCCGCGACCTCCTGGGCATCGCCCAGACCGGCACCGGCAAGACCGCGGCCTTCATGCTGCCCTCGCTCGACCGGCTTGCGGCCGCCCGGCAAATCCCGAAGCCCGGCCACGCCCGGATGCTCGTGCTCGCTCCGACGCGCGAGCTCGCCGCGCAGATCGCCGCCAGCGCCGAGGCCTATGGCAAGTTCATGCGCCTGTCGGTCGGCGTGATCTTCGGAGGCGTACCCAACCACAAGAGCGTGCGCACGGTTGCGCGCGGCCTCGACGTTCTGGTCGCCACCCCGGGCCGCCTGCTCGACCTGATCGACCAGCGGGCCCTGAGCCTGCGCGAGCTCGAAATCCTCGTCCTCGACGAGGCCGACCAGATGCTCGACCTCGGCTTCATCCATGCGCTGAAGCGCATCGTCGCGCTCGTTCCGCAGAAGCGGCAGACCCTGTTCTTCTCGGCAACCATGCCGCGGGCGATCAAGGAACTGGCCGACAAATATCTCACCAACCCCGCCGAGGTGTCGGTCGCTCCGGCCGCGACGACGGTTGAGCGCGTCGAGCAGAGCGTGACGATGGTCAATCAGGCCGAGAAGACGGCGCTTCTGACGCTGTTTCTCCAGTCCAATCCGATCGAGCGGGCCCTGGTTTTCAGCCGCACCAAGCACGGCGCCGACAAGATCGTTCGCCAGCTGGAAGCCGCCGGAATCGCGGCCCATGCGATCCACGGCAACAAGAGCCAGGCGCAGCGCGAGCGAGCGCTCGCCGCATTCAAGTCCGGTCACGCCAAAGTGCTCATTGCGACCGACATCGCCGCGCGCGGGATCGATGTCCCGGGCGTCAGTCACGTCATCAATTTCGACCTGCCCGACGTCCCGGAGCAATATGTCCACCGCATCGGCCGCACCGCGCGGGCGGGCGCAAGCGGCATCGCCGTCGCCTTCTGCAGCCACGAGGAGCGCGGCAACCTTCGCGACATCGAGCGCACGACGCGGCAAAAGATCGACGTTACGCCGCTGCCGGCAGGCTTCGCCCAATCGGCTGAAGCGCTCAAGCGCCTGAAGCCGGCGGCTCCCGCGAAAGCCGAGACCGCGCACCGCGGTTCGACCAAGGCGCACCGGCGCAGCGAAGGTCAGCACCGCCAGGACCGCAACGAGCGCTCGCAACGCCACCCTCAGCGCGGCCAAGGGCATCCGGCGCATCGTTCGGGAGCGCAGGACCACAATGGTCAGCGCCGAGACGATCAGCGGGGCGACGGCGGGCGGTCCTCATACCGGCCGGAAGCCTATCGTCCGGCTCAGCCCGAGCGTCGCCCGGAAGGCAGCCAGCGGCAATCGCAGCCGAGCGAAGGAGGCGGCGGCTATCGCTCCAATGGCGATCAGCCCAGGCGCAAGTTCCACGGTCGCCCGCGGCGCCCCGGCGGCTCACGCGCGGCCTAGCGGCGAGCCCGCTTCCGGCTAGTGGCGCCTTTCGACCTCACAGCACACATAAGACAGACGCGGCGCTCGGAAGGCTGAAGCTCGGACTATCCTACCGCCGATCATCTATGGCAGTGGTCGGCGATGCTTAAGCGCCTCCATGAGTCCCAGACCCGCCTTCTTCGGTGCGCGTTCCAGCTGTTTGCCTTCGCTTGGCTTCTTGCGGGTCCGCAAGTGTGCAGCGCCCAGGCAAGGACGACGGCCGTCACGCAGGCGGCGCACGACTTGTGCGGCAAGCAACTCGTTTTGCTGGGCGAAGCCGATCATGGCGACGGCGCTACGGTCGAGTTCAAGGCGGCGCTGGTCCAGCGGCTTGTCTCGAAGTGCGGCTTTAGCGCCGTCTATTTCGAGGCGGGTACCTACGATTTCCTCAAGATGGAGGAAATGGTCAGGGCTCGCCAGCCGGTCGACGCGGCGATGCTCGCCTCGTCAATCGGCGCGCTTTGGAACCGCGACGAGGAACTGAAGACCCTCATCGATTTTTTGCTCCCGCAAGTGAATTCCGGTGCCGTCCGCGTCGGCGGTATTGACGATCAGATCGGCGCCGCCGGCGCTTTCTATTCGCTCGGCCAACTGCCGAACGACCTCGCATCCATTTTACCGCAGGCCCGCCGAATTGATTGCGCGGAGCAGATGCGTCGGCGTGCCAATTACGATTTTTCCGATGCCCATCCGCACGACGCGGCCTCGATCGCCAGCCTCGACCGCTGCCTCGCCGACATACAGCAGGCGCTGCGATCCGGGCCAATTGACTCCCTGACCGAAGACCGGCTTCAGATGGTTAGCGAGTTTCGGCGGGCGATCGCACGTGATTTCTTGCCGATCGCCGACTTCATTCCGCGGCGGGATCGCGGAATGTACGACGACTTGCGTTGGCTGATGGATCACGCCGGATCGCATCGCAAGGCTATTGTCTGGACCGCTAACGCGCATGCGGCCAAGAGCGCGGCGATCGGTGATGAATACAGAAAGGCGCCGAACCTGGGTACGCTCGTACACAAGGAGTTCGGGTCCCGAGTCTTCGCGCTCGGCATATCGGCCGAGAACGGGTCGCATTACTGGAGTCGGAGCGATCCCACCCGGCCCATCCCCGCGGCGGCGCCGGACTCGATTGAATCTCGCGCCTTGGCGGGCCGCAGCGTCGATGCCGTCTATGTCTCCGAAGCGCAGTTGAAGAAGCTTGGTGCAGCTCCCGCCTCATTCGATCTGCATCACCCGCACAGCGAACATTGGGACGAAATTTTCGACGGCGCTGTAATCCTGCGGACCGAGCGGCCGCCGTTGAGGACGCCGTAAGTCGCGTGCGCTGGCAGCAAACTTAGCAAACCTTGCAGCCCCCGACTCACGCGTGCGCGCATGCGCGTGCGCGCGTGACTTCCTGCCGGAAATCCCTATATCTGGACCATGGCAACCGACCCCAATTCGAATTCCTACGGCGCTGACTCCATCAAGGTCCTCAAGGGCCTCGACGCGGTGCGCAAGCGGCCCGGCATGTACATCGGCGACACCGACGATGGCTCGGGCCTTCACCACATGGTGTTCGAAGTCAGCGACAATGCGATCGACGAGGCGCTGGCGGGCCATTGCGATCGCATCCTCATCCAGCTCAATCCGGACGGATCGGTCACGGTAGAGGACAACGGGCGCGGAATCCCGACAGGAATTCATGCCGGCGAAGGCATCTCGGCTGCCGAGGTCATCATGACCCAGCTGCACGCCGGCGGGAAATTCGAGAACACTTCCGACGACAATGCCTACAAGGTCTCCGGCGGCCTCCACGGCGTCGGCGTCAGCGTCGTCAACGCGCTCTCAGAATGGCTCGACCTCACCATCTGGCGCGACGGCGAGGAGCATTTCATGCGCTTCCGCCATGGCGAGGCCGAAGCGCCGCTCAAGGTCGTCGGCCCGGCGCCCGACGGCAAGAAGGGGACCCGGGTTACCTTCCTGCCGAGCCCCGACACGTTCAAGATCACCGACTTCGATTTCGAGCAGCTCGAGCATCGTTATCGCGAGCTTGCATTCCTGAACTCGGGCGTTCGGCTCGTCCTCGCCGATGCCCGCCATGACGAGCGGATCGAGCACGAGCTTTATTACGAAGGCGGGATCGCGGCATTCGTCAAATGGCTCGACCGCGCCAAGAGCGCGCTGTTCCCGGAGCCCATCGCCATCTCCGCGGTGCGCGACGGAATCGGCATCGACGTCGCGCTGGAATGGAACGACTCTTATTACGAGAACGTCCTGCCGTTCACCAACAACATCCCGCAGCGCGACGGGGGCACCCACATGGCCGCATTCCGCGCCGCGCTCACCCGGACGATCAACAATTATGCCGAGAAATCCGGCATGCTGAAGCGCGAGAAGGTCACGCTTACCGGCGAGGACATGCGCGAAGGCCTGACCGCCATTGTCTCGGTCAAGCTGCCAGATCCCAAGTTTTCCAGCCAGACCAAGGACAAGCTGGTCAGCTCGGAGGTTCGCCAGCCGCTCGAAAGCCTGATGAGCGACAAGATGAGCGAATGGCTCGAAGAGCATCCGGGTGACGCCCGCTCGATCATCCAGAAGGTGATTGATGCCGCCGCTGCTCGCGAAGCCGCGCGCAAGGCGCGCGAGGCGAGCCGCAAGTCGGTCATGGGTATCGCCTCGCTGCCGGGCAAGCTCGCCGACTGCCAGGAGCGCGACCCAGCGCTCAGCGAACTGTTCCTGGTCGAGGGCGACAGCGCCGGCGGATCGGCCAAGCAGGGCCGCAACCGGCACAACCAGGCGATCCTTCCGCTCAAGGGAAAGATCCTCAACGTCGAGCGGGCGCGCTTCGACCGGATGCTCGGCTCGAAGGAAATCGGGACGCTGATCCAGGCGCTCGGCACGTCGATCGGCCACGAGGAGTTCAATCTCGAGAAGCTGCGCTATCACAAGATCGTGATCATGACCGACGCCGACGTCGACGGCGCGCACATCCGAACGCTGCTGCTGACCTTCTTCTACCGCCAGATGCCGGAGCTGATCGAGCACGGTCATCTCTTCATCGCCCAGCCGCCGCTCTACAAGGTCAGCCGCGGCCGGTCGGAGGTGTACCTCAAGGACGATGCCGCGCTCGACGATTATCTCGAGCAGGCCGGGCTGGAAGGCCTCGTGCTCGACACCGCCGAAGGTCAGCGCACCGGCAACGACCTCAAGATGCTGGTCGACCATGCCCGTCGAATGCGCACGCTGATGCGCTATGCGCCGCGGAAATATGATTCGGCGCTGGTCGAGGCACTGGCGATCAACGGGGCGCTGAAGCCGAACCTCGATAGAGATGGACGGACCCGGGCGGTGGCCAAGGTCGCCGAATGGCTCGGAGCCGGCGATCTCGAGGCGAGCTGGTCTGGCGAAGTATCGGCCGAGGGCGGCTATCTGCTGAATCGGCTGTGGCGCGGCGTGACCGACGCCTACATCATCGAGCCGAGCTTCCTCGTCTCGGCCGAGGCGCGCAAGCTCGACACGCTGGCGAAGGAGCAGGCGGCTGCCTTTGCGAAGCCATCCACGCTGCGCACGCTGAAGAAGGGCTCCGCTTCTTCTCCGCTCGTCCCGAGCGACGTCGAGGGACGTGCCTCAAGTGCGCTCGACACCAACGATGAGGAGGAGCCCACTGAGGCCGACACCAAGGGCAAGCCGGTGACCGTCACCCGGCCCTCCGAGCTGCTCGACGCGGTGCTCGCCGCAGGCCGGAAGGGGCTTTCGATCCAGCGCTACAAAGGCCTTGGCGAAATGAATGCCGAGCAATTGTGGGAAACGACGCTCGATCCGTCGAACCGATCGCTGCTCCGCGTCGAGGTCGCCCAGGCGGACGTCGCGGACGAGATATTCACCCGGCTGATGGGCGACGTGGTCGAACCGCGCCGCGAGTTCATCCAGGACAATGCGCTCAGCGTCGCCAATCTGGATGTCTGACGATTTGCCGCTCAGCGAGTGGCGTTGCTCATCATGTGGCGCCACTCATGATGATCTTCCGGCTGCAACACTTCGTGCGCCGGATGTTTGGGCGAATGCGAGTGAGGAGGAGCAGGCCAGCGAGTTCGATCTGACCACCGACACTTGCATCTGGAAGGACGAACACTTCTTCGTTCGGGGTGTTCTTGCGCTGCCGCTAATTGATCGAGCGGGCACGTTCGACTTTGGCGTATGGAGCACCCTCAGCCGCGAAAATTTCTTCCGCTACATGCGGTTGTTCGACAGCAAGCAGAGAATGTCTCTCGGGCCTATGTTTGGCTGGCTTTCTAACAGTCTGCCTGGCTATCCGGAAACAACCAATCTGAAGTGTAATATTTACCCATGCGAGCCGGATTTTCGGCCGACGATCGAGCTCGAGCCCACCGACCATCCTCTATCCATGCAACAGCACCACGGGATAAAGTTCGCGGACGCGGCTGCTTACTGTCACGAGTATCTTGGGCTCTAACCCGCTTGCCACGTCTAGGAACTATTCGGCGGCAACGGCTATTGGCGAGCGCATGAGCAGCGGGCCCTGCATCACGCTGGCGAGCTATAATATGCACAAGGCCGTCGGCCTCGACGGCAAGCGCGACCCGCATCGCGTGCTGAAGGTGCTGCAGGAAATCGACGCCGACATCGTCGCGCTCCAGGAAGCGGACAAGCGTATCGGCGGGCGCGGGTCGACCGTCCCGCACGAGCTGATCGACAGCCACGGCTTGTACAAGCCGGTTCATCTGGGGGTCCGCCACAAGCGGATGTTCGACAAGGCACGTCGCCACACCGATCGGCTGCTCAACCTGAATACGCGCAATATCGGCTGGCACGGAAATGCGATCCTGGTGAAGCGGCATGTTGGCGTCCTCGACTGCGCCGCGCTCGATCTGCCGACGCTGGAGCCACGCGGGGCGGTGATCGCCGAGCTTCTGATCGGCGAGAAGCCGCTGCGGGTCGTCGGCATGCATCTCGATTTGTCGGGCCTGTGGCGCAAGCGCCAAATGCGGGCGATCCTCGACGCGATCGGTCGCCGGCCGCAGAAAATGCCGACGGTGCTGATGGGCGACACCAACGAGTGGCGGACCGTCGCGGGCTGCCTCAACGACCTCGAGCCCGAGTTCCACGTAGCGCCCACGGGACCGAGCTTCCACGCGCGGCATCCGGTCGCGCAGCTCGACCGGATCATCGTCCACAAGGACCTCAATATCGAGGCGGCCGGAGTGCACATGAGCGCCGTCGCGCGCCGGGCTTCCGATCATCTGCCGATCTGGGCGCGAGTGTCGGCCTGACTGTGCTCCTGCGAAGGCAGGAGCCCAGACTTTTCCTGGACTGGATCCCTGCCTTCGCAGGGATACTAGCCGGCTATCTTCCGCAATCGCCTGCGCTGGATCGAAGAGCCGATCCCCATCGCCTCGCGATATTTGACGACCGTCCGGCGGGCGCAGTCGAAGCCGCGCTGCTTGAGCAAGGCCGCAATCGCGTCGTCGCTGAGGATCTCGGCTTCGGCATCGATCAATTCCCTGATCGCCGCCTTGACTGCCTCGGCCGC
>DASSIU010000234.1:0-2680 GCA_035691585.1 Sphingomicrobium sp.
TCCCTTCCCGCGATCTTCAGGTCGAGCTTCCACGGATGGAGCGCCGCGGGCTCGATCACGTCCTCCTCATCGAGGCCGGTCTCGCGGACATTGAGCTGAGGCACCGAGGCCGCGGCGCTGGCGCGGCCGAGCTGGAAGCGGCTCTTGTTGAGCTTGAGGTCGCCGGAGATCACGCCGCCGTTCGCGTCCGACTTGATCTGAAGCGGCCCCGTCGCCCGCGCCGCCACGTCGTCTCGATTGAGGAGCAGCGCCTGGCTCGCGTTGAACGCCAGGTTGAGCATGGTCTTGCCGCCGGAGAAGGTCACGATCCCGTTGCCCGTCACGCTGCCGCCGCCCGCGGTCTGGCCGCTGATCTGGCTGAAGATCAGCTGCGGTCCCGCGAAATGGGCTTGGCTCGCAAGATGGTCGATCACCATGCCGGTGACCTGGCTTTCGAGCCGGCCATTGTCCGTCTTGAGCGAGCCCCGGATCTGCGGGTCGGCGAGCTTTCCGCCGACGTCGGCGCCCACGGCGAGCGGTCCCGACATGTCGATCACCTCGCTACCCGTGAGGCGCCACAGCGTATCGGCCGGCCCCGAGTAACGCAGCTGCGCGAACAGCGGGGCATTCATTAGCTCGGCCATCAGCGCGCCGTTACCGAGCGGCGCGAACCGCGCCTGCGCGCGGCCGACGATCGCTCCATCGCTCGCAGCCACCGCGCGGAGGCCGGCTTGGTTGCCATTGACGATTGCCGCGACCGCCACGTCGATCGGTTTCGACGCGAGCACCAGGCCCGCGCGGCTGAGGCCGTGGACCTTGAGGTCCAGGCGACCGCTCCGGTTGCTCTTCCAGGCATAATCCACCTGCCCGGTCGCAGAGCCCGACAGGTCGAGCTTGGGCCACAGGAGGTCGAGGATTTGCAGCGGCATTCCCGCGAGGCGTGCATGGACCTCGGGCGCCGATCCGCTCCGGCCCGACACCGTTGCATTGCCGCCGGCGAAGCTGACGCTCGTGGGGCTAAGCGCCCAACCGTCGCCCGAGCGAGTCAGCACCGCGGCCTGGTTGAGGGTGAGCGCCTGGTTCTCGATCCGGCCATTGCCGGTGAGCTTGATCGTATCGGGCGCGATATCGGCGAGAGTGGTGAACATGAACTCCGCGCCGCGGCGGCCGGCGAAGGCTGCGCGGACCTGCCCTGTGCCGTTGGTCAGCTTGGCGTTGGCGGTGAGGCGCGCCAGCGTCACCGCACCCGAAGAAATCCCGCGCGCGTCGACAGTGCCGTCGATGGTCGTCCGATCCTCGGCGAGGATAATGGTCCCGTCCGCTCGGCCGTTCCGCACGGAAAAGGCGTCCGGGAAGACCGCGTTGTTGGCAATGACATGCGCATCGATCCGCTGGTTCGCCCCGGCTGGAGCGAAATCCAGTGTTCCGCCGAGCGTGCCGTTGGCGAGCGTCAACCGGCCGAGGAACCCGCCGGGTACCGACTTCAGGTCGCCGCTCGCATGCGCGCCGCCGGCGTCGAGCGAGGCGACGGCGATCACCGTCGGCGCACCTTTAGGAAGGAGGATTTGCCCGAGCGAAGTGAACGGCCCGAGCCGCGAACCGCCGTTCGCGCGATAATTATATCCGGCCGGAGTCGGGTCGAGCGCCAGGCGCATGTCGGTGATTCCGAGCGCCTCGTTCGGGCTGGATAGGAACAGCTGCAACTTCGGCCGCTCGATATGGCCGTCGAGGATCATTTTAACCGGGCCGTATTTGGCCTGCTTGCCCGCGGCGCTGATGTGGAACGTACCGTCCTTCAGCCGCTCGCCGGCGCCCGACAGCCGAAGCTTGGGAGAATAAAGCTGCAGGTTCGTGAGGTGCACGATCCCGTCGCTTCCCCGTTCGAGGTTGGTCGTGAGCGACGGGAGCCCGCCGGTCAGGCTCTCGAAGAAGCTGTTGTCGAGTCTTCGAACCCATGCCTTGGCAGTGCCGACCACGTGGCTTCCGTGACCATTCGGACCGGGCACGACGTGGAGATCGGTCACCACGTCGACAATGCCGAGGCCAGGAATAAGGTAGCGCTGCATCGCGCCCGAAAGCGTCACGTCGAAGCGCCCAGTCGCGAGGTCGAGGAGGATCGAGAGCTTGCCGGTCCACTTGGCGCTGGTGAGCTTCAGGTCCTGGCCCTGGACGAGCTTGGGCGTGACGCTCAGCCACCCTTCGATTTGCGGGTTCGCCAGCATCGTCCCCGCCACGTCCCCGATGCCGGTGATCGCCTTCGCAGCGAGCCGGATCGGGACCCGCATTGGCCATGGGGTGAAGCGTCCTCTCCCCTCCGCATGAAGGCCGGTGAAGCCCTGGTTATCGAACTGAACATAGTCGGAGGTAAGGCGGTAAGAATAATCAGCGGTCGCGAAGGGCCCGTCGAGCGTCCACACCAGGCGCACGCTCTTCCCCGTCATGTTGGTGAACAGCGCCGGTGGCTTCAGCAGGTCGACCCCGAGCCGCATCCCGCGATAGCTGTTGTGGGCTAGGTCGATCGTACCCTTCGCCACCGCTCGAAGCTCGGCCGACGAGGCGGAGAGCTCCCCGTCAAGAAGCCGATCCTTCAGGGTGGCGTCGCCGCGAATGTTGACGATCCGCTCGGTCAGGCGCTTGAACTTGCCGGTGAGGAACTGGGCGGGCGCCCACTGGCCCTGTAGCCGGTAACGACCGCTATCCA
>DASSIU010000235.1:0-5639 GCA_035691585.1 Sphingomicrobium sp.
GTTCAGTTTCGTGAACGTGTAGCTGACGTTCGTCCCCGAGACCTCGACTCCCTCGCGCAGCAGCTCGGACTGCGCCGCGTAGGCGGCCCGAAGGCGCATGACGTTCGAGGTCCTCAGCTGGATCGATCGCTTGACCGTCAACCGCAGCGGACCGACCGGCTGCCCATCCTTGTTGCGGGGCTGTTCGCGGGCGACTGAGACGTTGCTGTCCGATATTTCGTCGGGCCGGAAACCCTCGCGCTGGAAGAAGGCCCGTACGGCCCGCGCCTGGCCGTCGACCGATTGCTGGATCGAACCGAAGTCGGTCCCCTGGTGCGAGAAGTCGACCGTCCATGTCGCGAGGTCGGCGGTGACATCCCGCTCCGCGACTCCGCGGACCGTCACCGTCCGGTGCTCGGCCATTTTGGAGCGCCTCAGGCCGTCGCCCAGCGCATAACCGCTGGTGGTGAGCCCAACCGCGAAAATCGCTACCGCGCCCAAGAGGACGGCGCGGCTGTCCTGCAGCTTCTGGATCATGGATGTGATACCCTGCGTTCGTCCGCATCAACGAGCAGTCACCGGTCACGATCGCCGGCTTGGACTGCGACGAACCGTGCAATTATAGCGACGAATTGAAAGAAGCGAAATGAAATTCCTGCATTCGATGATCCGGGTGTCCGATCCCGCTGCGACTGTTGCATTCTTTCAACTCCTCGGCCTCGAGGAGCGCCGGCGGATGGAGAATGAGCAGGGGCGGTTCACGCTCATCTTCCTTGGCGTTCCAGGCGACGAAGGCGGCGAGGTCGAGCTGACCCATAACTGGGATGAGGCCGGCTACGGCGGCGGCCGCAACTTCGGCCACCTCGCTTACCAGGTCGACGACATCTACGAGACCTGCCGGCGGCTGATGGACAATGGCGTTACCATCAATCGGCCGCCGCGCGACGGTCGGATGGCCTTTGTCCGCACGCCCGACGAAATCTCGGTCGAGCTCCTGCAAAGGGGCGCCGCGCTCCCGCCCGCCGAACCGTGGACTTCGATGCCGAACAGCGGCGCATGGTAGGCTGGCCAAGCCTCCGCTTCCTCGACCTGGTCGGAACAGAATATCCGATCGTCCAGGCGCCGATGGCAGGAGCGGGAGGCGTCGACCTGTGCGTCGCGGCAATCGAGGGCGGAGCGCTCGGATCATTGCCGTGCGCGCTGCTCGATCCGCGGCAGGTTCGCGATCAGGTGGCCGCCGTTCGCTCGCGCGTTAGCGGTCCGCTGAATCTCAACTTCTTCTGTCATCGCATGCCGGAGGATGTGGACGAAGGTGCATGGCGAGCCTTGCTCAAGCCTTATTATGACGAGTTCGGAGTGGAACCTGGCAATGGCGGAGCCCTCCGCCTTCCGTTCAGCGCCGAGATGTGCGCCGTCGTGGAAGAGATCCGGCCCGAGGTCGTCAGCTTCCACTTCGGCCTGCCCGATCCCGAACTGCTTGAACGAGTGGCGGCGACCGGCGCGATCGTCATCGGCAACGCCACGAGCGCCGAGGAAGCGCGGTGGCTCGAGAGCCGCGGCGTCGACGCGATCATCGCTCAAGGCTTCGAGGCGGGCGGCCACACCGGCCGCTTCCTGGAGGGCGATCCGGCCGAAGCCATGGGCTTGTTCGCGCTCATACCGCAAGTCGTCGACGCGGTATCCGTTCCAGTGATCGCCGCCGGCGGAGTAGCGGACGGCCGCGGGATCGCCGCAGCCCTTATCCTCGGTGCGAGCGCGGTCCAGCTTGGGACCGCTTACCTGCACGCACCCGAGACTCCGATCAGCGACACTCATCGCCGGAGGCTCAAGGAGGGCCATACATTGTTCACCAACCTGATGACCGGCGGCCTCGCGCGTGGACTTCGCGGCCGCCTCATCGACGAGCTCGGCCCAGTCCGCTGCGAAGCCCCGCCCTATCCGCTCGCCAGCGCCGCGCTCGCGCCGATCCGGGCGGCGGCGGAAAGGCAGGGTGACTATGGCTTCGGTCCGATGTGGGCGGGACAAGCCGCACCCCTCGGACAGGCGCTGCCGGCCGCCGAGCTAACCCGCAAGCTCGCGGCCGACGCGCTGGCGATCCTGGAACGGCGAGCGTAGAGGCGCCGCCCATGGAGATCGTCGCGGTTCCAGCCTTCGCCGACAATTACCTCTGGCTTGTGCACGATGAGGCGAGCGGCGAAACGGCGGTGGTCGATCCGGGCGATGCCGCGCCCGTTCTGGCGGAGGCCGAGCGCCGCGGATGGCCGATCGGCCAGGTGTGGAACACTCACTGGCATCCGGATCACACGGGCGGAAACCTCGCGATCAAGGAAGCAACCGGGGCGCGAATCTCGGGCCCCGCGAGCGAAACCATCCCGGGGCGCGACGTCGCACTGAAAGAAGATGACGAGATTCGGCTCGGCGATCACGTCGGCCGAGTGATCGAGGTGCCGGGCCATACAAGCGGACACATTGCCCTCATCTTCGATGACGACGGCGTCGCCTTCGTCGGCGACACGCTGTTCGCAATGGGCTGCGGCCGTCTTTTCGAAGGCACTCCGAAACAGATGTACCGCTCGCTCCAAAGGCTCACTCGACTGCCCGATGACACGCGCCTTTACTGTGCACACGAATATACGCTTTCGAATGCCAAATTCGCTGCTCATGCTGTGCCTGGAGATGCGGCGATCGAAGGACGGCTCGCCCTGATCAAGCAGTTGCGTGATTCCGGGGAGATGACCGTTCCGACCACGGTCAAGCAGGAACGTGAAACCAATCCCTTCGTTCGTGCCACGAACGTCGATGAATTCGCGCGCCTCAGGCGAGAGAAAGACAGCTTCCGTTAAGGGGCGGAAGCGCCTTGGATCGTTTCGGGTACGCGTGAACAAGCGAAACCCAAGGAGGTCGTTATGCGTGTGATCTCTGTCCTCATGGCAGGAGCCGTTCTCGCATCCTGCACAGCCTATGGGCCGCCCTATGCGGGCCCTACCCGGACCGCAGAAAAGCAGCAGGAATATAATCAGCTCTTGCTGGGCAAGGTCGCCGAGGCGCCGATTAGTTGCCTGCCGCACTATCGCTCAGGCGACATGCGGACGATCGACGACAATACGATCCTGTTCCGCGACGGCGCCTATCGCACCTATGTCGCGCACATGGAGGGCGGGTGCAACGGCCTCCAAAGTGGGCATTATGCTCTTGTCACTCACCAGTTCGGCAGTGCCGATCTGTGCCGGGGCGATATCGCACGCGTGGTCGATCCAACTGCGCGGATCACCATTGGCAGCTGCGTGTGGGGCGATTTCGTTCCGTACGTGACGCCCGGGCGTCGCGGCTAGCGCTTATAGAGCGCGTCTAGGCGCTCGCGGTACACGCCTGAAATGACGTGACGCCGGATTTTCAGCGACGGCGTCATTTGCTCGTTCTCGATCGTGAATCCCTCGTCAGCGAGGATGAACCGCCGCACCTTTTCGATGACCGACAGGTCGGAATTGACGCGGTCGACCGCCTTTTCCAGCCGCGCATGGAGCCCCGGCAATTTGGCGATCTCCGGATCGGGCACCAGTAAGGCGACGAGGTGCGGTCGGCGGTCGCCATAAACCATCGCCTGGGCGATCTCCGGCTGCAACGTGAGCATCCCCTCGATCCGCTGCGGCGAAACATTGTCGCCCTTGTCGTTGACCAGGATATCCTTCTTCCGGTCGGTGATCTTCAGCCGTCCCTTGTCGTCGAAGACGCCGATGTCGCCGGTCGCGAGCCATCCATCCTTGAGCACGCGCGCGGTCTCTTCGGGGTTTCGCCAATAGCCTTTCATGACATTCTCGCCGCGGACCATGATTTCGCCGTCTTCGGCGATGCGGACTTCGCAGTTCCTGACCGGCGGCCCGACCGTTTCAAGCCGAATGCCGGCGCTCGGCCGGTTGCAGCTGATCAACGGCGCGGCCTCGGTTTGCCCGTAGCCCTGGAGGAAGGTGATCCCGAGCGACTGGAAGAAGACCCCGACCTCGGGATTGAGCGGCGCCCCGCCAGAGACCCACGCCTTTTGCCGGCCGCCGAACCGCTGCCGAATCTTGCGGCGTAGGGTCAGAGAGAGGATGCCGTCCATCGGCCGATCCCACGGCTTCAACGATCCGTTGTACCGGTCGCCCCCGATCTTCAGCGCCCGGCGAATGAGATATTTGGAAAGCCCGCCCTGCGCCTCGACGCTCTTCATGATCCGCGCGCGGAGCAACTCGAACAGGCGCGGTACGACGACCATGATCGTCGGCTTCACCTCCTCGATGTTCGCGGCGAGCTTCTCTAGGCTCTCGGCGTAATAGATCTGCCCGCCGAGGGCGACCGGGAAGTGTTGTCCGCCCATATGCTCATAGGCGTGGCTTGCCGGAAGGAACGACAAGAACACCTCGTCGTCCCAGCCGAAATCGGTCGAGATGATGTCGGTCGCGCCTTCGAGGTTGTGAAGGATCGCTCCGTGATGCTGCTGAACCCCGCGAGGCGCGCCTCCGGTGCCGCTGGTGTAAATGATGCACGCCAGATCGTCGCGTTGAATGTCCGAGATCTCATTGCGCAGCACTTCGACGTCGCCGTTTCCCGAAGCGAGATCGGCCCAATGATGGCAATGAACCCAATCGGGCGCCTGCCCGGACCGGAGCGGTTCCATCCCGATCACGTGATGGCACTCGCTCGAGGTCAGCACCGCCGGGATCAGGTTCTTCGCCAACTTCTGGTTGGAAACGATCACAGCCCGGGCGCCTGAATTGCCGAGGACATGTGCATGGTCGCGGGTCGTGTTGGTCGTGTAAGTCGGGACCGTCACACAGCCGGCGGCCATGATCGCGAGATCGGAGATCAGCCATTCGGGCCGGTTCTCGCTAACCAGCGCCACGCGGTCGCCCGGCATGAGGCCGATGCTCTTCAGCGAGGCTGCGAGCGACGCAACCTGCCGCGCGCTCTCGGCCCAGCTGATCGAGCTCCACTCGCCACCGCGCTTGGCCCACAGGAACGGCGCGTCGCGCTTCTCGGCCGCGCGGGTGAGGAAAAGCGAGACGAGATTGTCGAACCGTTCAAGCTGCCGAGCCATGCATCCCCACTCCCCTGGGGAAGCGCTTCTTAGCGCAATGCCGTGACAGCGCCACTCCTCGTGGCTAGGCGGTCTTCATGCATTTGATTCACAAGCTTGCTTCCGCCCTGGCGTTTGTCGGCATGTCCGCGTTCGCGGCTACGCCGCAGCACCTAGCCCACACGGCGCCCAAAGCCGCTTCGGTCGAACCTTTTGCGATTGCCGCCAATCCGCTGGCAACTCGGGCGGGGTTCAATGTGCTGAAGCGCGGTGGCAGCGCCGTAGACGCCGTGATCGCCATCCAGGCGATGCTGTCGCTGGTCGAGCCGCAGAGCTCGGGCATCGGCGGCGGGGCGTTCATGACCTATCTCGACGGCAAGACCGGCAAGATCACAGTCTATGACGGCCGCGAAGTCGCACCCGCTCAGGCGGTCTCGACCATGTTCCTCGATTCGAGCGGGAAACCGCTGCCGTTCAACAGCGCTGTCGTTAGCGGCCGCGCCACCGGAGTCCCCGGCGCCGTGAAGATGCTCGGCCTCGCGCACAAGGAGCATGGCAAGCTTCCCTGGTCGTCATTGTTCGGCGACGCCGAGCGTGCCGCGGCCCA
>DASSIU010000236.1:0-3398 GCA_035691585.1 Sphingomicrobium sp.
AGGTCGCCGGTGAAGTGCCGGGGGCTGAGCTCGAAGCTGCTGCTCATCAGCAGTGCCGCGCCCGCGGCGGCGAGCCCAAGCGCCAATGCCTGAGTACGCGACGGAGGCCGCCGGGCGAGCCAAAGCCCCCAACCGGCGAAAGCGAAGCTCGAGACATTGCCGAAGAGGGTCGCATTGCCGAGCTTGGTCATTCGGATCCCGACATGCCAGGCAGCAAGATCGGCCGCGAAGAAAAAGGCCGCCGAGGCGACGAGCAGCCCCAGCTTTCGGCCCGGCCAGTGCACCGGCTGACGGGTCGTGGCGGCGATGACGAACAGGAAGGGGAGTGCCAGCCCCATTCGCCAGAAGCCCGCTGCAACCGGGCCCGTGCCCGACAGGCGCACGAGCCACGGGCCGAACGCCAGCGCGCAGCTGCCGATTATGATGGCGGGGAAGGCGAAGCGGTGGTCAGTTCGATGCACGTCGCCGGGATAGGGAAGCCGATGGCCCGGCGGAAGGCGGAACATCGCTGCGAGCGATAAGCCTGTCTTATCGAGGGCAAGAGCCGGCGCTCAGGGCGCGTATTGGTCTCTCAGCGCATAAAGCGCGAGCGCGGCCCTGGCGGCGCCCCCGCCCTTGTCGAGCTGGGCGGGATCGCACCGGGCGACCGCTTGTGCCTCGTCCTCGACGGTGAGAATTCCGTTGCCGATCGCGTAGCCCTGCAACGTCAGGTCCATAATCCCGCGAGCGCTTTGGTTCGACACCACCTCGAAATGATAGGTCTCGCCACGGATCACCACTCCGAGCCCGACGAAGGCGCAGAACCGACCGCTGCGCGCGGCCAGCGCGATCGCGCCCGGGATCTCCAGCGCGCCCGGAACCGTCAGCGTCTCATGCTCGTGCCCGGCGGCCTCGATAGCCTTGCGCGCACCGGCAAGAAGCATGTCGTTGAGGTGCGGGTAGAAACGCGCTTCGACCAGCAGGATCGTGGACATCAGTGGCAAGCCTCGATCGGCCGTTCTTCGACGATCGCAAGTCCGTAGCCCGAGAGCCCGATCGGCGAATGATGCGCGGTATTGGAAAGCAGGATCATGTCGTGGATGCCGAGCGCGGCGAGAATCTGCGCGCCGGTGCCATAGCTCCGTACCGCATCCCCGCCGGCGACCGGCTTGCCCGCGCGAAGATCGAGCGATCGCGACAGCGAACCCGGCGCCGCCGCGTGGAGCGTCACGACCACGCCCGAGCCGTGCTGCTCGATCATCCGCATCGCGCCCTGGAGCACGCCCGAGCGCGGGCACGATTCGCCGATGACGTCGGCGAACAGGTCGAGGCTGTGCATCCGCACCAGCACCGGGCGCGACGGATCGATTGCCCCGTGGACCAGCACCAGCTGCTCCTCGCCGCTCGCCTTGTCGCGGAACACGTGCGCCTGCCATGGCGCCCCGCCGCTGGCGGTGAACGGAGCGGTCGCGACTTTTTCGACCAGATGATCTTTCTTGAGGCGATAGGCGATGAGATCGCGGATCGTGCCGATCTTGAGTCCGTGCATCCGGGCGAAGTCCATGAGGTCCTCGAGCCGGGCCATCGACCCGTCCTCGCTCATGATCTCGCAAATCACTCCGCTCGGGTTGAGCCCGGCGAGGCGCGAGACGTCGACCGCCGCTTCGGTATGGCCGGCGCGGACCAGGACTCCGCCCAGCTTGGCGATCAGCGGGAACACATGGCCGGGCGAGACGATCGCGTCGGGGCCATAAGTCGCGTCGATCGCCACGGCGATGGTTCGGGCGCGGTCGGCGGCGCTGATTCCGGTGGTGATCCCCTCCTTGGCCTCGATCGACACCGTAAACGCCGTCTCCAGCCGACTGCGGTTGGTCCGGGCCATCGGCTCGAGCCCGAGACGATCGGCACGCTCCTTGGTCAGCGCGAGGCAGATAAGGCCGCGGCCGTGGCGGGCCATGAAGTTCACCGCCTCGGGAGTGGCCATTTGCGCCGGAATGACGAGATCACCCTCATTCTCCCGGTCTTCGTCGTCGACGAGGATGAACATGCGGCCGTTGCGCGCCTCGTTGATGATCTCCTCCGGGCCGACGAGGACATCGGTCGTGCCGCGATGGATCAGCTTTTCGAGCCTGCCCAGCGTATCGGCCGTGGGGTTCCAGTCGGGCTGCCCGAGCTTGCGCAAGCTGTTGGGATGAAGCCCGGCGGCGCGGGCCAGCCCGGCGCGGCTGACTTCGCCAGTCTCGATGATGGCGTTGAGGCGTTCGATGAGAGTCGTGCTCATCGGCGCCACATATCACATCCTGATGTGATGAAAAGAAGGAACAAATCTGTTTCTAATGTGCGCGTGCGGCAAGCATCCGATCGATGTAGCGAGCGAGCACGTCAACCTCGACATTCAGCTGTTGCCCCTGCCTGAGGTTCCCAAGCGTCGTATTCTGCGCCGTGTGCGGGATGATATTCACCGCAAAGTGCGTGCTTCCGTCCTCCGCTTCGCGCACTTCGTTGACGGTCAGTGACACGCCATCGAGCGTGACGGACCCTTTCGGCGCGATCATCGGGGCCAGTTCGACGGGAACGCTGATCCCGATGCGGGTCGAATCGCCTTCCGGACAGGTGCCGACGATCTGGGCCACCGCGTCAACGTGGCCGGTGACGATATGGCCGCCGAGCTCGTCGCCAAGGCGCAACGCCCGCTCCAGGTTCAGCTTTGCGCCTTCGAGCCAATGATCGGCGGCGGTTTTCGATATGGTTTCACCAGAGACGTCGACCGCGAACCAGTCCTGACCCTTGTCGACGACCGTCAGGCATACCCCCGAACAGGAGATGGACGCGCCGAGATCGACGGTGCCGAGATCGTAGCTCGTTCCGATCTTCAGCCGCAGGTCGCCGCGCTTCTCGGCACTGCGCACGGTGCCGACGTCGGTGACGATCCCGGTGAACATGCCGCCGCTTAGTCCGCGCGCACGCGCTCGTAAACTTCGAGCCGGTCGACGCCGAGGCGCTCCTCGCTGACGAACCGCCAGCGGTCATGCGCGTCGGCGATCGCATCCAGTCCGACATAGCCGAAGCTCGACTTGCCCTCACCGACGATGATCGGGGCGCGATAAATCAGGATCCGGTCAACCAGGTCATCGGCGAGAAACGCGGTTGCCGTGCTCGACCCGCCCTCCACCAGCAGGTCGTTGACGTCATGAAGTCGATATACATCCTGCGGATTCTTAAGGATTTCCCAACCGTCGACCGCCTCGCCGCGGGTCAGCAGCGCGCGGCGCGGCGACCGTTCCTCGAGGCCGGGTAGCCGGACGTCGAGCCGGGGTTGGTCGGCAAGATAGGTGCCGCGGCCGACCACGATCATGTCGCTGTGCGCACGTTCGAGATGGACGTGCCGCCGGGCATCCTCGCCGGTGATCCAGTGCGAT
>DASSIU010000237.1:0-9106 GCA_035691585.1 Sphingomicrobium sp.
AGCGCCGGCTGGCGCTGGCGGTTGGCGCAGGGATCATCATTGCCGCCTTCCACGCGCTGACCTGGCCGCAGTGCCTGCACCGGCTCGAAGGCGTCTCGCCCGAAGTCGATCGCCTGTGGCTCAGCCATGTCAAGGAAGCGCTGCCATTCTACAAGCACGGCTGGCGCATCGCGACCTTGATCATGGTGTTGCCGGCGACGGGCGCGGTCGGCTGGGGCGTGCTGATCTGGTGGCGCTGGAGCGACCCTGAGCTTCGCCGACGGGTGATCGGTGCCGCGGTCCCGGGAATCGCGGCCACGCTGCTGCTGTTCTGGCAGACCCGCACGGGGCCGGCGGCGCAGATGATGGCGGTGGTCGGTGGCGCGGCATTGATCTGGATCTTTCTTCCGAAGTTCTGGATGAGCCGGAACGCCCTGGGGGTCGTCCTCGGCTCCTTCCTCGTTGTCGCGGTCGGCGGCGGCATGGTGGTGCCGATCGTTGTCGGCTTCATCCCCGAGGACAAGCCGACGAAGCGCGACCTGCAGATCGGCAAGGCCAACCGGCTGTGCGCGACCTTGTGGGGGCTGCACCCGGTTGCCTTGCAGCCGAAGGGCCGGGTGATGACCTTCGTCGACCTCGGCCCCCGGCTGATCACTGTCACGCACCACGACACTGTCGTCGGTCCCTATCATCGCAACGGCCAGCAGATCGCCGACGTGATGAACTTCTGGCGCGGGTCGGCCGACCAGGCGCACGCGATCGCCCGAAAATATCGGTCGAATTATGTGCTTAGCTGCCCGAACAGCTCGACCACGACGATCTTCGAAGCCGAGACCCCGAAGGGATTTTACGTCCAGCTACAGCGCGGGCAGGTGCCGGACTGGTTGGCGCCGGTGCCTCTACCGAAGGATTCGCCGTACAAGATGTGGAAGGTGGTTGGCTAAGCTTCAGCCGAGGACGTGCGGGAAGCTCTGCTTCAGCCCGTCGATCACGAACTGAGCTGCCAGGGCTGCCAGGATCACGCCGAGGATCCGGGTAATCGCCGCTTCGACCTTGTCCCCGATCAGTTTCATCAGCGGCCCTGCGGCGAGCAGAGTCGCCATCGTGAGCAGGATCACCATGGTGATGGCAGCAAGCACCACGGCGACGTTCAGCCAGTCCTCGGCGCGTGAAACCCACAGCATCGCGCTGGCGATCGAACCCGGACCGCTGATCATCGGCATGGCCATCGGGAAGACGCTGATGTCCTCGGCCTGCGGCGTACCTTCGATCGAATGCGCTCGCTCCTCGCGGCGCTGGGTACGTCGCTCGAAGACCATGTCGAGGGCGATGAAGAACAGCATGATTCCGCCGGCGATTCGGAAGCTGGCGAGGCTGATCCCGAGCGTGTGCAGCAGCGGGCGGCCGAGCAAGGCGAAGAACATCAGGATCGCCCATGCGATCAGGGACGAGCGGACTGCCATCGCACGGCGGTGCGCGGGCGGCGTCCCGCGGGTGAGACTGGCGAAGATCGGCGCGCAGCCGGGCGGGTCGATGATCACCAGGAAGGTGACCAGGGCCGAGCTGAACAGCTCGATCATTTCGCCTTCGGCGCGGGATCGAGCGCGTGGATGACCTCGACGTAGCGACCCTTCGTCCACTGGAACACGCGCAGTGTGCGTGCGCCGCAGGGCGTCACCTTCCAGTCCCAGCCGAGCGTCTTGTCGGCAGATTCTCCGCGGCCGTTGTCCTCAGGCGTGGTGCGCGCCTGCTTTCCCGTCAGCGGCGGCGGAGCGGCGATCGGTGCGCCGGTGGGGCGCCCAGCGCAGCTGGCATTGTGGAGCTGGGGCGTGGTCCGGGTTCGCTGCTTCGCGGGTGCCGGAATTCCGCCGTCATAGACCCACCGCCAGTCTCGGTGCGCATGTTGCCAGACCGTCGTGAAATAACCCGCGAGGTGGCCGTCCTGCGTAAACCACGGACCGACATTCACGGCGGTCCGTCCGTCGCAGGAGACGTAACTGTCGGACGCGCGCCAGCTGATCGATCTTGGTGGGTCTTTCAGGGGCTTGAGGAAGGTCCATGCCCAGACCGCCTGCGGGGTGAACATCACGGCGTCGCGGTCGGCCCATTTGCGGAAGGCCGTCCATTGACCGATGTGCCTCGCGTCGCCAGCGAAGGCGCGCTCGGCATCGATCGCGCTCGCGACGGGAGCCGTGGCGATGAGCAACGCGGCGATCATAGTCCCTCCGGGTCGGCCAGCCCCGCCCGGCGGTGCGCCGCGACCAGAGTGTTGCGCATCAGCATGGCGATCGTCATCGGGCCTACGCCGCCGGGCACCGGCGTGATCGCGGCGGCAACCTCCGCCGCCTCGGCATAGGCGACGTCGCCGACCAACCGGCCCTTGCCGTCGTCCGTCGGGACCCGGTTGATGCCGACGTCGATCACATAGGCGCCAGGCTTGATCCAGTCGCCACGGATCATTTCCGGGCGGCCGACCGCCGCAACCACGATGTCGCCGCGGCGGACGGTTGCCGGAAGGTCGCGGGTGCGGGAATGGGCAATGGTAACGGTGCAATGCTCGATCAGCAGTAGCTGCGCCATGGGCTTGCCGACGATGTTCGATCGACCGACGACCACCGCCTCGAGCCCGGACAGGCTGCCAAGCTCCTGCTTGAGGAGATAGAGGCACCCGAACGGCGTGCACGGGACGAGCGCGGGAAGGCCGGTCGCGAGCCGGCCGGCATTCACCGGATGAAAGCCGTCGACGTCCTTCCCGGGATCGATCGCTTCGATCACCCGCGTCGCATCCACCTGGGCCGGAAGCGGAAGCTGGACCAGTATTCCGTCGACGCGTTCGTCGGCGTTGAGGTCGATGACCAGCTGAAGCAGCTCGTCCTCGCCGATCGTATCGGGGAGATTGTGCGCGAAGCTGACCATCCCGGCTTCGGCCGTCGCCCGGTTCTTCGACCGGACATACACGGCACTCGCCGGGTCTTCCCCGACCAGGACGGTGGCGAGGCCAGGGGGCCGCCCCACCCTCCCCTCGAACTCGGGCACGCGTGCCGCGACCCGGTCGCGGATGGTCTGGGCGGCGGCCTTTCCGTCGATCCGTTTGGCGGTCATCCGATGCCGTAATATTGCATCGCCACGCCGGCGAGGAGCTTCTTGATGACCTGGATCAGGATCAGGATGACGAGCGGCGAGAAATCGATCCCGCCAAAATCGGGGAGGATTCGGCGGACCGGCCGATAGAGCGGTGCTGTGATCCGGTCGATCGCGACCGCGAACGTCCTGACCCCCTGCTGGCTGGTGTTGAGCACGTTGAATGCGAACAGCCAGCTCAGGATCACCTGGATGATAATGATCCAGGTGACGATGCTCAGCAGCAGGTCCAGTATATCGACAAGAGCGTAAACCATGCGGCTCGCTTAGCCGCGCGGCAGTTAGGGCGCAAACCTCTCCGGTTCGGCGACGCCGAGGATCTCCGCAAAGTCGCCTGCCGGGTCGCTCCATTCCGCCACTGGCGTCCAGCCGCCGCCGAGCAGCAGCACTCGTCCGCCGCGCTGTCCGTACTTGTGGCTGTTCTCGACATGGAGGGACGAGCCGGCGGCGAAGGCGAACCTCCGGCCCGAGACGGCGAAGCTCACGTCACGAGTGGCGACAAGGTGGATTTCGATGCGCGAAAGGATGTCGTTCCAGCGCGCCTCGTGCCGAAAGGCCTCGACCGGGATGTCGCCATCGAGCTCGCGGTTGATGCGGGTCAGAAGGTTCAGGGTGAATTGCGCGGTGACGCCCTCGGGATCATCATAGGCGGCAATCAGCCGGTCGATCGGCTTCACCCGATCCATCCCGATCAGCAGCTGCGATCCGGGTCCCAGCAGCGCGCGAAAGCGGCGCAGCAGGTCGGTTGCGCTCCACGGAACGAAATTGCCGATGGTCGAACCGGGGAAAAAACCAAGCTTGGGCAAATGCTCGATGCCGCCGGGCAGGGTGATCCCCCGAGCGAAGTCGGCGATGACGGGGATAACCTCGATCCTGGGAAAGCGCTGCTGAAGCTCGGCTGCGCTCTGCTCGAGATAGTCGCCGGAAATGTCGATGGGCACGTAAGCGGCGGGGGAAATTGCCTCGAGCAGGATCGGCGTTTTGGTTTGAGAGCCGGCACCGAACTCGACGACTACGGCGCCTTTGGGGACGCGCGCCGCAACCTCGGGCATGATCGAGTGGAAGATCGCCGTTTCGGTCCGCGTCGGATAGTAAGACGGAAGCCGAGTGATCTCGTCGAACAGCTCTGAGCCCCGGCGGTCGTAGAGCCAGCGCGCGGGGACGGCCGGAATCGATGCCGCCAAGCCCGAGAGCACGTCGCTGCGGAACGCCGCGAACGGATCGGTAGAGGCTTGCGGATCAAGCGTCTTGAGCAAGGCGAACTCCTGTGAACTGCCAGCGCGCGCTCGGCGGGAAGAAATTGCGGTATGAGGCACGGCTGTGCCCCCGCGGAGTGGCGCAGCTCGCGCCTTTCAGCACCAGCTGGCCGGACATGAACTTGCCGTTGTACTCGCCGACCGCGCCGTCGGCCGGAGCGAAGCCCGGGTAGGAAACGAAGGCGCTTTGGGTCCATTCCCAGACGTCGCCGAAGACTCCGCCGCCGGCGCGCGGGACGACCGCGCCAGCCTCGTCGAGCTGGTTGCCGATCTCGGGGTCGGCAGAGGCGGCGAAATCCTCCCATTCTGCCTCGGTCGGAAGCCGCGCACGGGCCCAGCGGGCGAAGGCGTCGGCTTCGTAATAACTGGTGTGCGCGACCGGAGCGGCCCAGTCGATCTCGCGCCGACCAGCGGGGGTAAAGACGGTCCCGTCCTCGTGCCAGTAAAGCGGTGCCTCGATGCGCTCCAGTTGCACCCACGCCCAGCCGTCGCTGAGCCAGAGCTTCGGCTTTCGGTAGCCGCCATCGTCGATGAACTCGCGCCATTCGCGGTTGGTCACTCGATGGCCTGCGAGCCGGTGCGGCGCGAGGAAGGTGCGGTGGCGCGGGCGCTCGCAGTCGAAGGCGAAGGCGGTATCGGGAGCGCCGATCTCGACTACCCCTTCCCGCCCAGGATGCCAGCTTAAGGTTTCGGTTGCGAAGCAGGCTCGGGGCGGAAGTTCGCCATAAGCCGGCTCGGTCGGATTCTCGGCGAAGGCCGCGAGGATGTCGGTGAGGAACAGCTCCTGGTGCTGCTGCTCGTGATTGATGCCGAGCTCGACCAGGTCGAGCGCGGCCGGCGAGAGTGACGGCAGCGAGCGATCCAGCGCTTCATCGACATGGGCTCGGTAGGCGCGCACTTGGTCCAGCGACGGGCGGCTCAGCATCCCTCGGCGCGGACGAGCGTGCCGCGGGCCCTCGGCCTCGTAGTAACTGTTGAACAGGAAGGCGTAGCGTTCGTCGAACGGCGTGTATCCAAGCACATGGTCGCGCAGGACGAAGGTTTCGAAGAACCAGCTCGTGTGCGCGAGGTGCCACTTGGCGGGCGAGGCATCCGGAAACGGCTGGATCGTTGCGTCAGCATCGCTCAGCGGAGCGGCGAGGTCGAGCGTCAGCTTGCGGGTAGCGAAGAGCTTCTCGCCAATCGAAGCCGCCGTCCGTTCGGCGGCTCGCGTCGAATCCTCCCTGGCCATACGGCGCTCCCCTGCCACGAAAGAAGTGTCGGGAAAAGGACAAAGTTCGCTATATGTTCCGCTTCGGCGCCTATTCGCCGCGCGTTTCGCCCGGTTTCCAGAGAATGTCGCCACCTTCCTTCGCTGCGATGAAGCGGGCTGCGACGAACAAATGGTCGGACAGGCGGTTGAGATAAGCAAGCAGCTGGGGGTTGAGCGGCTCCTGCACGGCCAGCGCCACGGCGGCGCGCTCGGCCCGACGGACGATCGCGCGCGCCAGGTGCAGCGCCGATACTCCGGCCGATCCGCTCGGAAGGATGAAGCTGGTCAGCGGGTCGAGGCCGTCGTTCATCTCGTCGATCTCGCGCTCGAGGCGCTCCACCTGCGAGGCAAGGATGCGGAGGGCGCCTTCGATTTCGCCGGGAGTTGCCACATCGGCGCCGAGGTCGAAGAGGTCGTTCTGGATGGTCAGCAGTTTCTCTGCGACCTCGCCCACGCCCAGAGCGGCAATCGCCACCCCGATCGCCGCATTGGCCTCGTCGACTTCCCCGATCGCGGTCATTCGCAGGCTCGACTTGCTGACCCGGCTGCCGTCGACCAGCCCGGCCGTGCCGCCGTCCCCCGTCTTCGTGTAGATCTTGTTGAGCTTGACCACTCAGTGCTTCGACGCGCTGGCGAGATAGAAGATCAGGAACAGGATGACGATGGCCGCGCCCTGCAGCATGACCCGGCGGCGCATCCACATCTGCGACTGCTCGCCGGTCGGATCCTTTCCCGACGCCATGCCGATGACTCCGCGAACGAGGACGTACAGCACGCCGCCCATGACGAGCACGAGCAGTATGATGAGGAGCACGTTCATGGGCTCGCGCTCTACCCGTCGCGAAAAGCGAAACCAAGCGGAAGCTTGCCGGCGAGCAGGTCGGCGGCGAGCGCCGGCCCATCCACGCCGCTCTCACGCATGGCGATGAGCGTCGGCGCGAGGTCGCGCTTGGCGAGGCGGCGGCCGTCCTCGTGGGTTACCAGTGGGTGGTGGAGGTAGGTCGGCTCGGGCAGGCCCAGAAGCGCCTGGAGCAAGCGCTGGACCGGCGTCGAGGGGCGCAGGTCGGCGCCGCGAATAACCATGCTCACGCCGCTCTCGGCATCGTCGACGACGCAGGAGAGGTGATAGGAGGCGGGCGCGTCCTTTCGGGCAAGGATGGCGTCGCCGATGTCCCTTGCCGTCGCGGTGAAAATGCGGCCGTCGGCTTCGCTCCACCTTGGCAAGCCAATGAGTTCCAACGCCTTGGTGGAGTTGAGGCGCCAGCAGTGCGGCGTCGTTGCGCGCCGCTCCGGATCGTCGGGCAAAGCGCGGCAGGTGCCGGGATAGGATGCCGCCGCGTCGCCGTGCGGCGCGGTCAGCGATTGGGCGATGTCGGCGCGGGTGCAGAAGCAGGCGAAGACGAGGCCCCGCGACCTCAGCTCGTTTAGCGCCGCCTGATAGGATGCCGTGCGCTCTGACTGAACGAATACCGGCT
Source organism: Sphingomicrobium sp. (assembly GCA_035691585.1). Classification (GTDB taxonomy): domain Bacteria; phylum Pseudomonadota; class Alphaproteobacteria; order Sphingomonadales; family Sphingomonadaceae; genus Sphingomicrobium. The sequence continues at coordinate 7,104 of DASSIU010000237.1, forward strand.
CATCCCATTCCACTCCGAGCCAGCGCAGGTCCTCGAAGATTCCCTCGACGAACTCGGGCCTGCAGCGGGTCTGGTCGAGATCCTCGATCCTGACGCGGAACTTCCCGCCGCTTTCCCTCGCCCGCGCATGACCAACTGCCGCGCTATACGCATGCCCCAGGTGCAGCCGCCCCGATGGCGACGGAGCGAAGCGCGTCACAATCATGATCTGTGTTGCCGAAAGGACTCTTGACGCTGAGTCATTGAAAATGCTGTCATAGGCATGTCACGCCGGGTTGGCATCCGGCGCGTCACAAGGGAAGACGGGCCGTACAGCCCTCTCCACCTTGAGTGCGACGGGGCCGGGGAGCTGCAGTTCGGAACGGAAACCGAACGAAAGGCTTTGTTCGCTTCGCATGTATCATCCTGAGCTGATCCGCCATCCCGAGAGCTGCCCGGCGCTGGTCCTCAACGCCGACTACACGCCGCTATCCTATTACCCGCTGTCGCTGTGGCCGTGGCAGACGGCGATCAAGGCGATGTTCCTGGAGCGGGTCGACGTCGTCGCCCATTACGACCGAGAGGTGCACAGCCCCAGCGTCGCGCTGAAGCTTCCGAGCGTGATTGCGCTCCGCGATTACGTCCGGCCAAATGAATATCCCGCGTTCACCCGATTCAACCTCTTCCTCCGCGACAAATTCAGCTGCGTTTATTGCGGCACGAAGCGGGAGCTGACCTTCGATCACGTGATCCCGCGCGCCTATGGCGGCCGCACGACCTGGGAGAACGTCGCCACCGCCTGCGCCCCCTGCAACCTGCGCAAGGGCGGGCGCACTCCGGCAGAAGCGCACATGCACCCGCACCGCGAGCCGATCCGCCCAACCACGTGGCAGCTGCAGGAGCATGGTCGCGCGTTTCCGCCCAATTACCTGCACGAAAGCTGGCGCGACTACCTCTACTGGGATGTCGAGCTGGAGCCGTGATGTTCCCCGGCCCAGGCCGGGGCCCAGGGCCGGCACACAGGCCGGCTGCGGTGAGAGAAGCCTGCGGCTCCTGGACCCCGCCCTACGCCGGGGAACTAACGCCGCGTTAACCATATTCGCGTAGCGCTCGCGGCATGGAAATCCGATACCCAGCCACTACCGACGAACGCCCGCGCATCCTCGTGGTCGAGCCGAACCGCACCAACCTCGGGGTCATAGCGCGGCGGCTTGCCGAGGCGGGATACCGGGTCACCACGGCGGACAGCGGCGAGGCGGCGATCGCCGAGCTCTACCGGCTGCCGATCGACCTGGTGCTCGCCGAACTCAATATGCCGCGGATGGGCGGAGCGGAGCTGGCGCGCACGATCCGCGGTGAGGTGCAGTGGAACGACATCCCGGTGATGCTGATCACCGGCAAGTCAAAGCCCGCCGATGCGGTGCGCGCCTATGAGGCAGGCGCCGACGACGTCATTCTTAAGCCTTTCCATTTCGAAGTGCTGATCGCCCGGATTCAGCGGCGCATTGACCGCGCCCGCAGCTTCCGGAGGCTGCAGGAGGACAAGGCAGCGCTCGACGCCCGCGTGGTCGAACGCGCGATCCAAATCGGCGAGCTGCGCGAGGAGCTGAAGGAAGCCCGTAAAGGTTCGGTCGCGCTCTAATCCTCCCCGGAACGGGGAGGGGGACCATCAAGCGACAGCGCAGTTGGTGGAGGGGTCGACCCCTCCGTCAGCCCCGCTACGCGAGTCTGCCACCTCCCCGTTCCGGGGAGGAGCTTAGGAACTCCCGCACCGCGGGCGCCACATCGGGGCGCTGCAACGCCATGGCCAGGTTAGCAATCACGAAACCCGCTGCGCTGCCGCAGTCGTAGCGCTCGCCTGCGAAACGGAAGGCGTGGAACGGCTGCTCGCCGATCAGCCTGGCCATCGCGTCCGTCAGCTGAATTTCGCCTCCCGCACCCTTCTCCTGCGCATCGAGCGCGCGCATCACCTCGGGCTGCAGGATGTAGCGGCCGGGAAGCATCAGGTTCGAGGGCGCGGTGCC
>DASSIU010000238.1:0-7355 GCA_035691585.1 Sphingomicrobium sp.
CGCTACTTCAGCGGGGGGTGCGTGCGGCTGGAGGATGCGGCGCGGCTCGGACGCTGGCTGTTCGGCCGCGACCTCGACTGGCAGTCGGCCGGGACCGAGGAAGCAGTCCCGCTCGCGCAACCCGTGCCGGTGTACATCACCTACCTGACCGCGATGCCCGATGGCGGGTCGATCGCTTATTTCGACGACGTGTATGGCCGCGACGCGGCGAAGATGGCGGCGACGGATCGCGCCGGTGCCAGCGGGGCCGCAGCCAACCGCTAAGGCCGCCACCAGTTGGGGAAGTAGGTCACGTCCTGCGCCACCGGACGGCCGGCGGGATCACGCGCGGGGTCGAAGCGGATGTAGCGCAGAGTCAGCGCGCACATCAGGTTGTCCGCATTGGGGTTGCCGCTCGACCGGGCGACGCGGCAGTTGGAGACCGTGCCGTCGGGATTGACCCGAATGGTCACGCCGACGCTGCCGTTTCGAAGGCCGGTGGCTGCGAGACCCCGATATTCGCTGTCCGGAATCTTCGAGATTCGCCGCGCCGGCGTATAGCGCGAAAAATCTCCTCCTCCGCCGGGACCATTTCCGGCGCCGCCTGCACCGGTACCGTTGCCGGCAGGCGCCGCGCCGGAATTTGCGGCGACGCCCGTCCCGGCGACCTTGGCGGCCGGAACCGGCGTCGGAACGGGCAGCCTCGGCTGGGGTGCCACCACCGGTGTCGCCTCGGCCTTCTTCGCAGCAGCTCCTTGCGGCTTCTTCATCGCCTGCGCCCTGGGCGCGGGCTTGGGCGGCGGCTGCACCGGCGGTGGAGGCGGCGGCTGGCGGATGTCGATGGTCGTGATCCGGTCGACCGCATGACGCACAATACCGACGTTCAACCCCGACAGGATGATGAAGGCGAGCACGGCGTGCACCGCGACCACGGCGGCAATCGCTCTGGCCTGGTCGGGCCGCTCGGCGGTTCCGCGATAACTCGACATTGATCTCGACCTTACCGGGACAACGCTTGTCGGTCGCCAAGGTTTTGGATCAGTCGGCGGTTGCCCTTGCTTCCGCGATAAAGTCGGCGTTCTTCCGTTCGGGTCCGATGGCGGTCCAGATTGCGATGATCACCGCCGTGATCCCGCATACCAGCGCCAACGACAGCGCATAATTGTTGCCGTGGCTTTCCGCGATCCCCGCCTGGATCGGTGCGTTCCTGGACGCGATCAGATTCCCCAGCTGGTAGGCGAAGCCCGGGAACAAGCTTCGTGCGAGGGGTGGGGACAGTTCGTTCAAGTGGACCGGGATGATGCCCCACGCGCCCTGCACCGCGACCTGCATGAGGAAGCCGCCAACCGCGAGCAGGAGCGGAGTGCCGGCGAACGCCCACAGCGGAATGATCGGCAGCGCGAGCAGGCTGGCGACGATGATCGCGCGCTTCCGTCCGATGCGCTCGGACCAGATGCCAAAGCCGATCCCGCCCACGATCGCGCCGACGTTCATCACGGCGGCCAGGATGCCGGTCGTATGGGTATCGAAGTGATGCTGCTTCTGCAGGAAGGTCGGGTAGAGATCCTGAGTCCCGTGGCTGAAGAAGTTGAAGGCTGTCATCAGTACCACGAGGTAAAGCGCGATCTTCCAGTGGCGGAAAAGTTCGCCCACCGGATTGACGTAGGCCTTGCCCCGTCGCGCCTCGAAAACCGGGCTTTCTTTCACGTGGATACGGATTAGCAGCACGAGCAGCGCCGGGGCGACGCCGACCATGAACATGCCGCGCCAGCCGATCCGGTCGAACAGCAGGTAGAAGACCAGGCTCGCGACGAAATAGCCCGACGGATAGCCGCCCTGAAGCAGGCCCGAGACCGGGCCTCGGAGCTTTGGCGGAATCGATTCCATGACCAGGCTCGCGCCCAGACCCCATTCGCCACCCATGGCGATCCCGAACAGGAAGCGCAGTACAAGGAGAGTGGTCAGGGACGGGGCGAAGCCCGAGGCGAACTCGAGCACCGAAAAGAGGATGATGTCGGCCATCAACACCGGCCGGCGCCCGAACCGCTCGGCCAGCCAGCCGAAGCAAAACGCGCCTATTGGCCGCGCCGCGAGTGTCAGGAACACCGCCTGGGTGACGGTCTTCACATCGGTGCCGAATTCCCTCGCGATGGCCGAGAACATGAACACCATCAGGAAGTAGTCGAAGGCGTCGAGCGTCCAGCCGAGATAGCTCGCCCAGATCGCGCTCTTCTGCGAGGAATCGAGCGATTTGAGGTCGGCGATCAGGCTCATTCCAGGGCTCCCGTCAGAAGGGGCATCTAGTGCCTACGGCGACCTTTCTCCGCAAGACACGCTGTCCTCCGCCAATGCCTGCTTCCGACCCAAAGCAGACATTAGGACGCCAACCGTGGTAGTCGTCCCACGTGACCTGGCGACGAGTGTTCATGCTCCTGTTCCTCGGCATCCTCATCGGGCTGATCGTCGCCTTCCGACATTAGCCGCGCTTGCCGATTTCGCCGTAACAGCCGTTGCTAACCCGCTTGCGGATGCTACCCTGCCCTTGCCGGGGGCTTGTCGCATGCATTTCCACCTTCCCAAACCGCTGCACGGCTGGCGCGAGTTCGCCGGTGAGGTCGGAATCATCGTCATCGGCGTCCTGATCGCGCTTGGCGCAGAGGAGGTGGTCGAGACCGTCCACGGCAATGCCGAGGTCCGACAGTTCCGAGCTGCCGTGTCCGACGAGCTGGCCTACGACCTGGGCTCGTACAAGCAGCGCTTGTTGCTCACCCCTTGCGTGCGGGCGAGGCTCGCTGAGCTCGATCAAGTGATCGCGAGCGACCGCGCGGGACGACCGATCCGGATGCACGGACTTTCACGCTGGCCGGTGTCGTTCTCGTTGCGAACGAGCGTCTGGACCAACCGGACCGGCGACGTGGAAGCGCGCATGCCGCTCCGGGCCCGGCTGGCTTATGCCAAGATCTATGACGATCTTGCCAATTTCGACGTGCACCGAGTGGACGAGCGCAACGCATGGATGGAACTCGGCGAGTTCGACGATGCGCAAGAGCTCAGCAATTCCGATCTGATGCGATTGCGTGGGCTCGTTTCCAAGCTGCGCTGGATCGACGGCATCATCGTCGCCAACTGGCCCGAGGAAGCCGAGCGCGGCGAGGCGCTGGGAATCTACCCCATGCGCGATCGCCGTGATCCCGTGCTCAACAAGGGGGTGTGCACATCATTCGTGACGCCCAACGCATCGTGAGCCGCCGGCGGCTGATGTCAGCTTCCCACCCAAAACGAACGCTCGCGGGTTAGCCCCGCATTCCGACACTCAGCAGCTGATGCAGCCGCGCTTTCACGGCGTCGGCGAGGTTCGTGTCCACCACCGGCGCGCTGGTGAACCGCACGGCCAGCGGGTTCACCGACTGGCCAAGCGCAATTCCATTGCGGGACACTCTGGGGCGACGCGGCGCCATATTAATCTCGATCTATACTTGCCAGCCCCAAACAATCGATTAGCATCCGATCTCGAGTGCGCGCGGAGCTCGGCCGCGCGTGAATTGGGCAAGTGGCAGATTTGGTCGCGCGCATGTCTTCGCTGCCGAGCAGGTCCCGCAGATGCCGAAGTCTCGCCCGCCGCGGCGAGCTGTTTTGGTGCGTAGCAGGGGACCGGGGTCATGACTCAACCAGCTGGCGCAATCACCACCTTGGCGACCGGGACTTTCGCGGACGCCAAATTCTCGACGGACGGCACCAAGCTTTACGCCGTGTCGGGCAACACCGTTTCGGTCATCGATACCGCGACCGGTACCGTCATCAGCCACTACAGCATGGGCACGCAGCTTGGCGCATTCGATGTAACCGCGGATGGCCACTATCTCGCAGTGGTCGAATCCTACCCGACTGGTACGGACACGCTCTACCGCATCGATCTGACCGCCGGCACAAGCAGCAGTTACTCGATAACGGGCGCAAACGGACCCTTTTACGACGTCGCATTTCTCTCTGACGGGACCGCACTCGTCACGGAACGGCCGATCGGCAGTGGCGCGGCGCCGCTCAGAGTTCTGGACTTCACAACGGGCAACTTCACCGTTTCAAGCGATTTCACCTGGCCTTACAGCAATATCGGGACCGCTACGCTCACCACCTCAGCCGATCATAGCCATGTCCTGATCGAGCCCTACGACTATCAGTTGGATTCCTACGTCTACGTTGCCGGCACGGGCATCGTGGCGCATGCCATGTCGGGAACTAGCGATCCAACCGCCGGCGCTGCTCTCCCCCCTACAGGGAACGGGGCGGAGGCAACGTCGCCAGCCGGCGACTTTTACATCCAGGGCATGACGCTGGATGTTTATGACAGCGCGTTGCATCTCGTCACGTCACTTGCCACTGCCTATCCCTACCTCACCGGAGCGCAAGGCCTAGCCTTCAGTCCCGACGGTCATCAGCTGTACGTCGCCAGCGGCGGAACGGTCGTGGTGTTCAGCACAACGACGTGGGATGCGGTGGGCGCCTACTCGATCGGTGACACGGTCGCGACCGCGCACGACCCGGTCAGTGGAATCGACCTCGGCTTCGGCGACATCCTGCAGGCGAGCTCAGACGGCCGTTACCTTTCCGTCATCGGCAGCCACGGCATTCAGCTGATCGACCTGACGCTTGCCCATTTCGATACCACGACCGGCAGCGACGTCGTTGCCGGCGCGGGTACTCTTTATGGCCTTGGCGGGAATGACGATCTGAGCGGCGTCGGAACGTTTACGGCAATGTACGGGGGGACAGGAGACGACACCTATCACATTACCAGCAGCAGCGACGTCGCGCACGAACTGCCGAACCAGGGGCACGACACGGTCCACACGACCGTTACCTACTTCCTGGGCGATAATCTTGAGGACCTGATCCTCGATGGAAGCAATGCCATCGACGGTTATGGGAACGGGCTCGACAACCTGATCTTCGGGAACGGCGCTGGCAACCACCTCTACGGCGAGACTGGTAACGATCACCTGATTGGCGCTGCTGGCGACGACACGCTCGATGGCGGGCCCGGCAACGACATTCTGGACGGCGGAGACGGGACGGACACCGCAAGTTACTCGTCCGCGAACGCCGGAGTCATTGTCAACCTCAGCCAGACCGGGCCGCAAGACACCGGCGGCGCTGGTGTCGATACGCTGATCAGCATAGAAAATCTGACCGGGTCATTCGGTGATGACCGCTTGATCGGCAACGATCAAGCTAACCGGCTCGACGGCGCGTCGGGCAACGACACGCTGACCGGCGGCCTGGGGGCGGATACGCTTGTCGGCGGCGACGGCAGCGATACCTTCCTCGACACCGAGGCCGGTCTCAACGGCGACACGATCGTCGATTTCTCGACCGCCGACAAGATCGTCATCAGCGACGCGCAGCTGAGCAGCTTCACATTCAGCTTGTCCGGTAATGTGCTGACTTACACCGGCGGCCAATTGACGCTTGGCTCAGGCATTAACGGCAAGCTCGTCGCCGGGGCTGCGGTGGGCGGCGGCGTCCAACTCACCGAAGTCCCTGCCAATTATGGCTCTACCGATGACATCGCGAGCCAGCTGACCAGCGGATACTGGAATGGCGACAGCCACCATTGGGCGGTCACCCAAGGCGGAACGCTGACGGTCAACATCAGCACCCTGAATGCTGCTGAGCAAACGCTCGCGCGAGCGGCCCTCCAGGAGTGGACGGACATCATCGGAGTCCATTTCCAGGAAGTCTTCAGCGGTGGACAAATCGTCTTCGATCATAGCGAGGATCCAAGCGGGCCGATCGCTCAGACGGACGCGAACTGGTCCAACGGCATCATGAGCTCGGCTCATGTCCAAATCTCGAGCTCATGGGTGAGCACCTACGGAACGGGTCTCGATACCTACAGCTTCCAGACCTACGTGCACGAGATCGGCCACGCGCTAGGCCTCGGCCACCCGGGCAACTACAACAGCACCGCAAACTATGGCGACGATGCCTTGTTCGTGAACGATAGCTGGGCGACCACGGTCATGTCCTATTTCGACCAGCAGCAGAACACCTTCTTCCTCAACCAGAACTTCTCAATTCTGAATGCTGTCACGCCAATGACCGCCGACATTGTTGCCGCCCTCAATCTGTACGGATTGTCGACGACGACGCGGACGGGCGATACGGTCTACGGCGATCATTCGAATGCCGGCGGAATCTACGATGCGGCCGCTTATCCGGACGTCGCCTACACGATTTTCGACAGCGGCGGGAATGATACAATCAATTATTCACTGTCCGGCGCGAACCAGCGGATTGACCTGAACCCAGAAAGCTTCTCGAACGTCGACGGCTACGTCGGCAACCTGTCGATCGCGCGCGGTGTGGTCATCGAGAATGCGATCGGTGGGAGCGGGAATGACACGCTTATCGGCAACGACGCCAATAACATTTTGACTGGAGGTGGCGGCAACGACATCCTGACCGGCGGCGCCGGGAACGACACCTTCCTCGACACGAAGGCCGGACACAACGGCGATACGATAACCGATTTTTCTCGCGGTGACCGGATCGTGATCACGGACGCCACGCTCGCCGGATTGAGCCTGTCCGGTAGTCAGCTCATTTACTCGGGCGGCTCCGTGACGCTTGCAAACCTTCACAATGCGTCGATCCAGTGGAGTTCGGCACCCGAGGGCGGCGTTCAAGTCACATTCTCGGGCCCGCCAATCGTCATCGGCCCTGCGATCGCTTCGGCCGCCAGCGTAACCAGCGCGTCACAGATTGCGGAGACTGTTGGCTCGCAAGGCGCATACAGCGTCAGGTTCCTCCAATTCCACGATCCGGCCTTTAATCTCACTCACTCGCATTGGGACAGTGCAGGCGCTGACGGCAACGTCTGGACGATGGCGCATTCAACGTCGAATGACCTGTTCGCCTTCGCATAGTTTTGGGGCCCGTCTAATGTCCGTTTTCCACCCATTGCAGACATTAGCTGTCCGGATCAGCCGGCGGGTTCCTGATTTCTCTCGAGCCACTGCTCCAGCCATTTGATCGTGTAGGCGCCGGCGAGGAACTCCGGATCGCGCACCAGTTTCTGGTGGAGCGGGATGGTGGTCTTCATGCCCTCGACCACGAACTCCTCCAGCGCGCGCTTTAGGCGGCGGATGCAGCTGTCGCGGTTGGAACCGTAGACGATCAGCTTGCCGATCATGCTGTCGTAATAAGGCGGCACCCTGTAGCCGGTGTAGAGGCCGCTATCGACGCGCACGTGCATGCCGCCGGGCGCGACATAGTTCTTCACCAGGCCCGGTGAGGGCGCGAAGGTCTCGGGGTCCTCGGCGTTGATCCGGCATTCGATCGCGTGGCCGTGGAGATGGACCTGATCCTGCGTGCAC
>DASSIU010000239.1:0-6658 GCA_035691585.1 Sphingomicrobium sp.
AACATGGGCTGATCTTCGTCGCGCCCGACACTAGCCCGCGAGGCGCGGACGTGCCCACCGCTCCGGAAGGCCAATGGGACTTCGGGCTCGGTGCCGGCTTCTATGTCGATGCGACCGAGGAGCCGTGGGCGAAGCACTATCGCATGTGGTCGTACGTCACCGAAGAGCTGCCGGCCCTGGTGGCCAGCGAATTCCCGGTCGACATGGGTCGGCAGGGAATCACCGGCCATTCGATGGGCGGTCATGGCGCGCTCACGGTCGCTCTACGCAATCCGGAGCGGTTCCGCTCGGTCTCGGCCTTCGCGCCGATCGTCGCACCGGGGCAGGTGCCTTGGGGTCAGAAAGCCTTGGCCGGTTATCTCGGCAGCGACAGGGCAGCCTGGCGAAAGCACGATGCCGTCGCGCTGATCGAGGACGGCGCGCGTCTTGCCGAGCTCCTCGTCGACGTCGGCGACGGGGACCCGTTCATCGAAAAGGAATTGCGTCCTGAGCTGCTTCAGCAAGCGTGCGAAAAGGCCGGCATCCCGCTGACGCTCCGCATTCAGCCGGGATACGACCATTCGTATTATTTCATCTCGACGTTCATGGCCGACCATCTTGCCTGGCACGCCGAGAGATTGCTGAGGGACTAGGGCGATGGGCATCAGCCGCCGCGAATTCATCCAGACTGCGGCGGCGATCGGCGCGTCGCTCGCATGGGGCGGCCGGGCCCGCGCGTCTCGCGTTGCCTGGAGGGAAAGCGAGCAACTTTATCCGCAAGGTGTCGCCTCCGGTGATCCCGACGCGCACAGCGTCATCTTGTGGACCCGGCGGCCGTTCGGCGATTCCAAGCCGCACCGGTTGACCCTCGAGGTTGCCGAGGACCAGGGGTTCAGCAGGGTCGTCGCGCAGGCGACCGCTCCCGTTTCCGCGGCCGCTGATTGGACGACCCGCGTCCTCGTCGGCGGTCTCAGGCCGTCCCACGTCTATTGGTACCGTTTCACTGACTCCGAGGGAAATGGCAGCCGCATCGGCCGGACGATCACCGCGCCGCTCGAGAACGATCCTAGGCCGGTCAATTTCGCGTTCGTCAGCTGCCAGGACGTCAATGAAGGCAAGCTCAACGCCTATCGCCGGATGATCTTCGAGGATGAGCGCGCGGCGCCGGCCGACCAGCTCGATTTCGTCCACCACCTCGGCGACTTCATTTACGAGATCGTCGAATATCCGGACGAAGTGAAGACGCGCTACGACCGCACGATCTATGAGGTCGCGCGCATTCCGGACGCGGGCAAGGCCGGAAATTTCCATTTTCCCACCACCGTCGACGGGTACCGCGCGGTCTATCGCGGCTATCTCGCCGACCCAGACCTACGGGATGCGCGCGCCCGCTGGCCATTCGTGGCTATGTGGGACAATCACGAATTCTCCTGGCAGGGGTGGCAGAGCATCCAGAAGGCCGGCAAGCCGCGGCCCGGCCAGAGCATCAAGGTCGCCGCCAATCAGGCGTGGTGGGAATATCTGCCCTCACGCTGCCGGAAGGTCAGCGGTCCTTCTCTCGAAACCTTCGATCCTCCCGCAGTGTCGGATGTCGCCATCGAAAAATGGGACGAAAACGGCCTTGGTGATGAGCCCAACAACCTGGCCGCGATCAACAGCCTGATCGGTTACCGCACGTTCAGATATGGCAAGCATCTCGACCTCATCATCACCGATCAGCACAGTTATCGCAGCGCCGACCCCTTCAGCGATCCGTCGCTCGGCAAGCTGGGCGGCGAGGAGTTCATCGCCATGTTCCCCGAGGACGGAATGCGGGTCCTGGATGGCGGCCGTGCTTTTGACGGGGGCAATCCGCCGCCCGAGGTGACGTTCAATGAAGCGCGCGTGCCGAACCCGCAGATGGACGCGCCCCCTCAAACCATCCTCGGCGCAAAGCAGAAGGCCTGGTTCAAGGATCAGCTGAAAGGTTCGACCGCGACCTGGAAGATCTGGGGCAATTCGGAAGGTGGCCCCGATATGCGCGCCGATCCGCAGAACCTGCCGCCCGGAATGACCAAGGAATCGTGGCCAGGCGGCTTCGCCTCGGCTGGCGGCGGAGACTACGGCACGGCCTATCTTGAGCGCGCGGAGATTTATGACCTCGTCCGCGATTCGAAGATCACGGGATTCGCGATCGTCGCGGGAGACCGCCACGCCTTCTGGGCCGGTTACGCAGCCTCGGATTTGCCGCCGCGCAAGTTCGAGCCGGTCGGACTCAGCTTTGTCGGCGCGTCGCTGTCGAGCGCAGGCGCCATGGAAGCCTATGAGCACAGTCTTCCCAAGACCGCTCCGCTTCGGCCGCTGTTCCTGGCCGACCGGTCGGACGGCGCCAAGCCCGAGTGGACCTTCAACATGCTGCTGAAGCACGGCGTCCGCTCTTGCCTCGAATATGCGAAGAGCTTCGACATCAAGCGGGCGCATGCCGTTTCGAACCCGCAACTTTCGCCCCATGTCGAATTCGTCGATACTGGCGGCCATGGCTACTCGACCGTTCGGCTCACCGGCGACGAAATGCGGACCGAGTTCGTCTGCATCCCGCGGCCAATCACGAGCAGCGAGCGCGCCGACGGTGGCCCGCTCCGCTATCGCGTCGTCCACACCGCGAAGCTGTGGGAGCCGGGCGAGCGTCCCAAACTCACGCAGCAGGTTCTCGAAGGCGATCCAGGCCTCGCCATTTAGTCGGACGGCCGAATGACCCTAGGCTGGGGGGAAGTGCTGGCCGCAGGCACAGCGGTCGCCTGCGGGCTGCTGATCGGGATCGAGCGCGGTTTCGATTTGCGCGCCCTGAAGCCCGGAACTCGCGTCGCCGGGGTCCGGACCTTCACACTTGTTGGTCTTGTGTCAGGGCTATCAGGACTGATCGCAAATCTCGGACAGCCGCTCGTGGCGGGCGCGCTGATCGCCGGCGTGGCCGCCGTACTGGCAATTGGCTACGCGCACAGGCCCGGTCTTTCGGACAAGCCCGATGCAACGACGCCGATGGCGGCGGTGGCGACAACGGCCCTGGGATTCATGGCGGGCTTCGGACAACCGGGATTCGCGATTGCGGGCGCGACGATCGTCACCCTCGTCCTCGCGCTGAAGACCGAGCTTCACGGCTTGCTCGACAAGCTCGACGACGACGACGTGAAGGCGCTCGCGCGTTACGCGGTGATCGCCGGCGCGGTGCTGCCGTTCCTTCCCAACGGCCACTATGGCCCGCTCGGCGCGTGGAATCCGCAGCGCCTGTGGCTGGTGGTCGTGCTGGTCACCGGCTTCTCCTTTCTGGGCTATGTCGCCAACCGCATCTTCGGCGAGCGGCACGGCACGGTGGCGACCGGCCTGATCGGCGGGGCATATAGCTCGACCGCTGTGACCCTGGCGCTTGCGCAGCGCCTCGGCAGGGAGAAGGAGGGCGGAGCGGAGCCGGCCGGGATCGCGTTCGCGACGGCGGTCATGTACCTTCGCGTGCCGGTCCTGATTGCGATCTTCGCGACACGCGCATTGATTCCGATCTCGGTCATCGAGCTCCCAGCTGTACTGGTCGCCTGGGGCGCGGGCTACTGGCTCTATCGCAGCGCGCCGAAGCACCAGGGCCCGGCGCCGCCGGGCAATCCGATTGCCCTGCTGCCCGCGCTCGGCTTCGTCGCCTTCGTCGCGGTCGCTGCCGTCGCCGCCAAATGGGCGCAGGGAAGCTTCGGGCAGAGCGGGATCGCCGTGCTGCTGCTGATCGTGGGCAGCATGGATGTCGACGTCGCCATCGTCACCCTCGGCGGGTTGCCCGCGACGGCAATCTCTCCGCTGCTGGCGGCAATGGCGATTAGCGGCACCATTATCGTCAACATGGCGGTGAAAATCGGGATCGCGCTGGTTTATTCGCGCGGGCGCGGTATTTCCGCGGCGCTGGCAATGGCCTCCAGCGTCATTGCGCTGGCAATCATGATCGGACTTGCATGGACTCGGCTATGAACAGGTTCGGGCGTGGCTGAGCGGATCTCGACGCTCGTGATGTTCGGCGCGACGGGCGACCTCGCCCGGCGGATGCTGCTTCCGTCGCTCTATGGGCTCGATTCCGACAGCCTGCTCCCGGAGGGGCTGCGGATTATCGGCACAGCGCGCACCGACCTCGATGATGCGGGTTTTCGTGAACGCGCCGACGCCGCGCTGCAGGAGCATTTGCCCGCCGGCTTCTACAGCGCGGGGATCGCCGAACGCCTGCTGTCGCGGCTGCATTATGTTCCTCTCGACATCACCGACGAGTCGGGCTTCGGCAAACTCGCTTCGGCAATCGGCGATCCGTGTCACGGCGTCGGCATTTTTCTCTCGACCGCGCCGTCGCTGTTCAAGCCGACGATCGACGGCCTCGAGGCGGCGGGACTGGCTTGTCCGACCGTGCGCATGGCGCTCGAAAAGCCGCTTGGGACCGACCTCGAATCGAGCCGCGAGATCAATGATGCGGTTGCTGCGGCCTTCCCCGAGAACCGCACGTTCCGGATCGATCATTATCTCGGCAAGGAGACGGTCCAGAACCTGATCGCACTCCGCTTCGCCAATTCGCTGTTCGAGCCGCTGTGGAACAGCACGCACATCGACCATGTCCAGATCACGGTCGCGGAGACAGTCGGTTTGGAAGGCCGCGCCGATTATTACGAAGGCGCCGGCGCGCTTCGCGACATGGTGCAGAATCACATGCTGCAATTGCTCGCGCTGGTCGCGATGGAGCCTCCGAGCGATTTCAACGCCACGGCCGTGCGCGATGAGAAGGTGAAGGTGCTTCGCGCGCTTCGCCCGATCACTGCCGCCGACGCCGAGCACACCACCGTCACTGGCCAGTATACGCGCGGCGCGATCGATGGCGAGCCGGTGCCCGGCTATGCCGAGGAGGTCGGCCACGAGAGTTCGACCGAGACATTCGTCGCGCTGAAGGCGAACGTCGACAATTGGCGGTGGAAAGGCGTGCCCTTCTACATGCGTACCGGGAAGCGGATGCCCGAGCGCCAAAGCGAGATTTTCATCCAGTTCCGTGAGGTGCCATTCTCGATCTTCGCCTCGCGCGGAGCGACGACCCGGCCCAACAAGTTGATTATCGGCCTCCAGCCCGATGAGAGCATCGAACTACGGTTGATGGCGAAGACCCCCGGCCTCGACCGGCAGGGTGTGCGGCTGCGCGAGGTCCCGCTCGATCTCGGGCTGGCCAATGCCTTCAGCGAGTATCGCCGGCGTATCGCATACGAGCGGCTGCTGCTCGACCTGATCGAGGGCGATCCGACCTTGTTCGTCCGCCGGGACGAGGTCGAGGCGCAATGGGCGTGGATCGACCGAATCCGCGCCGCCTGGGCGGAGCAGGGAATGACTCCGAGGCCATATCCGGCGGGGACGTGGGGGCCATCCGCTGCGATTGCGCTAACGGAGCGCGACGGAATCAGCTGGCACGAATAGCTACTGTGGCACCTCGACGTGCCCGCCGAAGCCGAACCGCATCGCTGACAGTAATTTGTCGGCGAAGCTGTGGTCCATGCGGCTGCGGTAGCGGGCGAACAATGCGGTAGCGAGCACGTCCGCGGGGATGGCCTCTTCCATCGCCGCGTCGATCGTCCATTGGCCTTCGCCGCTGTCGGCGACGGTGCCCGAGAAGCCGGATAAATCATGGTCGCGCGCCAATCCCAGCGCGCAAAGGTCGAGCAGCCATGACGAGATGACCGAACCGCGGCGCCATACCTCCGCGATGTCGGGCAGGTTGAGCTCGAAGCGCTCGTCCTCCGGAAGGCGCGGGTTGGCGCGGCCTTTCAAGATGTCGAACCCCTCAGCATAGGCCTGCATCAGGCCATATTCGATGCCGTTGTGGATCATCTTTACGAAGTGCCCGGCCCCGGCCGGCCCGGCATGGATGTAGCCTCGCTCGGCGCGATCGTCGGCCCCGTCGCGGCCTGGGGTGCGCGCAAGCGTGCCGTAACCGGGCGCGAGCGTGTTGAAGATCGGGTCGAGCATTTCGACGACCTGCTTCTCGCCCCCGATCATCAGGCAATATCCGCGCTCGAGGCCCCAGACGCCGCCCGACGTTCCAACGTCGACATAGCGGAGCCCATGCTCACGGCACTGGCGGAAACGCCGGACATCGTCCTTGAAGAAGGTGTTTCCGCCGTCGATTACCACGTCACCGGGCTGGGCGATGGTGCGGAGCGCCGCGACCGTATCTTCGGTCGGTGCGCCGGCCGGCAACATCAGCCAGAAAATCCGTGGCGCATCGAGCCGCGACGCAGCCTCTTCAAGCGACCCGGCGGAAATCGCGCCGTCGCCAACCAGCTGCTGGACGTTGGCGGGATCGCGATCGAACCCGACGACCTCATGGCCGCCCCTCATCAGGCGGCGCGAGATATTTGCTCCCATGCGGCCGAGGCCGATCACCGCAATTCTCATTTCTAATTGCTTTCCTCAGCCTTTGAGCTCGGCATCAATGCTGCATCTGCAGGTTCATCAGCTCCGGGCTGACGCTCATGTTGCTGTTCATGTGCGCCATGATCCAGATGGTCCCGATCATTACCAGGAACACGATCAGCACGCCGAACGCCAGCGCCAGCACGTTGTTGGTGTTATCGGGGCCGCTGGTGATGTGGAGGAAGAAGACGAGGTGAACCCCCATCTGGGCGATCGCGAGGACGAC
>DASSIU010000240.1:0-5925 GCA_035691585.1 Sphingomicrobium sp.
CGTGGGAATGGGCTGGTGCATTGGTCGGACCGAGGCGATGGGCGACCCGGTCAGCGCGCGGCGCAAGGCACTTGCCAAGCTGCGCGCGCTCGAGGACATCGACGACCCGGAAAGCCTGGTCGTGCCGATCCTGATCGATGCAATCCTGATGGCTGAAAGCTATCGCGGCGCTCGGCACCAGGTGACCTTCCTCAACGAATTGACGCGCAGCGTCGACGCGCTGATCCGCGAGCTGAATGCTGCGGAAAAAGCGCGCGAGTGGGCAGAGCCGGTCACCGGAGCTTGATGGCGCGTCGATCTAGACTCCGCTGATCAAGATATCGAGCGCATCAGTGATTTCGAACGAGCGATGGGCAAGCGAACTAACGATGGCACCTAAATGCCGGCGTTCGACTGAGCTGATAAACTGCGTGTCCATCACAAAGTTCTGATCGCCAATCACGAATGCTGGATTGAAGCGATGCGCAGGGGCGGGAGCCGTATCGCCGTGAATGAGTGGGACAACGACACGAGTGTTTAGATGAGCGAGCAAGTCGGACTGGCAGTCGAGGACGAGTCCGGCGCCCAATCGGTGAACGTCAAATTGAGCCACTTAGAACAAGCGATATTTCTCAAGCGGGAGACCGTTGGCCTCTACCCAGGCATTGGAGGAATCGAGCGCCGCTTTGTTCTCTTCGAGCCAGCGCTCACCTCGGGCTTTCTTCACCGCTTCTTCGAGACCCCGATTTGACGCCTGCGAGATGCTCACGCCCAGTTGCTTAGCTTCGGCGACAAGCGCAGAATCGAGCGAAACGTTCGTCGCGGTCTTCTTGCCGTGCCGAACCGGCGCCTTCCGAAGAGCAGCAGTCATGCGCGTAATGTATGCGCACCAGCGATGTCGATCAATGGGCCGATCGCTAGCGACCGCGCCGATACGGGTATCGATCGCGAATATGCTCGTGGAAGAAGCGTCCGTGCGATTCCGCGACGATGAAGTTCTCGTACACCTCGGCGGGAACAGCGAAGTAGCTGTACCATCCGCCATGGGCGAAGCGCACGAACATCGCCGACCGATCGGGGTCATAGGCGATCTCGTCGATGGCTTCGGACTCGACCTGAACCATGCTGCCCCAACGGTCTACATCCTGAGCCGATCCGTTTCGCATGGTAAACGAAACCGCAACCAGCTTCCTTCAGGCAGTCATTAAACATGTGGCGTCAAATGAGAGGTGTGGAACCGGTGCGCCTGGGTGGACAGGGGCGCGCCAAGTGAAGTGGACGTGGCATGAAACATGAAGCGATTCTGGAGGGCGACTGGCTCCCCAGGGACCCGCGCGTCGACGTCGATTATGACGTCCGCGTGCATACTCAAACCGGTGAAATCGACGCCCAGATCATCAACCTGTCGAGCGACGGCTTCCGCCTTCATTCGGCGAATCCGCTGCAGGTCGGTTGGGAAGTGACGCTGGAAGCGGCCAAGCAATTTCCGGTCCGGGCACTGATCTGCTGGGCCTGCGGGCTCGAAGCCGGCGGCGTATTCGAGGAGCCGGTAGCGCTTTAAACTCTGAGTGCTGCGGCAGCTTCTGCCTCCCGCTTCATATTCCGCGCCAGCTGAGCCATGCCGTTGAGGTATTGTGGCGGGACGGCGACTTCGCGATAGTCCAGCGCTGCGGCGGCGCGCAGGGTCCAGAAGGGGTCGACCAGGTGCGGCCGCGCCAACGCCACGAGGTCGGCGCGACCGGCGGCGAGGATCGAATTGGCATGGTCGGGCTCATAGATGTTGCCGACCGCCATGGTCGCAAGCTTGCCCTCGTTGCGGATGCGGTCGCTGAACGGCGTCTGGAACATGCGGCCGTACACCGGCTGCTGCCCGGCCCAGGTCTGGCCCGCCGAGACATCGATCAGGTCCGCGCCTTCCTGCGCGAACGCCTCGCCGATGAGCACCGCCTCGTCGGGAGTGATTCCGCTCTCGCCAGCCCAGTCCGTCGCCGAAATGCGCACCGACATCGGCCGCTCCTTCGGCCAGGCGGCGCGCATTGCCGCGAACACTTCGAGCGGGAAGCGCAGGCGGTTCTCCAACGACCCGCCATATTCGTCGGTGCGCTTGTTTTGCAGCGGCGAGATGAAGCCGGCGAGCAAATAGCCGTGCGCGGCGTGAAGCTCGACCATGTCGAAGCCCGCCTCAAGCCCCATGCGCACCGCGGCGACGAACTGGTCGCGCACCGTGTCCATGTCCGCGCGGGTCATCGGCCTGGGCACCTGGTTGACCGGCGACCAGGGCACGTCGCTTGCGGCCATCACCGGCCAGTTACCATCGTCCAGCGGGACGTCATTCCCCTCCCAGCCCAGCTTCGTCGAACCCTTCGCGCCGGAATGGCCGAGCTGAAGGCAGATCTTCGCCTTCGACTGTGTGTGGACGAAATCGACGATGCGCTTCCACGCCGCGATATGATCGCCGTTCCACATGCCGGTGCAGCCAGGGCTGATCCGGCCTTCGGGCGAGACGCAGGTCATCTCGGTGAAAACGAGTCCCGCGCCGCCGATGGCGCGTTCGCCGTAATGGACGAAGTGGAAATCGTTGGGGACTCCGTCGACCGCTGAATATATCGCCATCGGCGAGACGGTGACTCGGTTCATCACCTCCATCTCGCGCAACTTGAACGGCGCGAACATCGGGGGCGCGGTCTTGTTCGACTTGCCCTCCGTGGCGCGCTTCCAGAACCAGCGCTCGACCGTCTCCAACCATTCGCGGTCGCGCAGACGCAAATTCTCGTGGCTGATGCGCTGCGAGCGGGTGAGCAGCGAATAAGCGAACTGGAGGGGCTCGAAATGCGTGTAGCGCTCGAGCGTCTCGAACCATTCGGTCGAATTGCGCGCGCTGTTCTGGAGCTTGAGCACCTCGAGGCTGCGCTCCGCCTGATATTCGTCGAGGGCGGCTTCGAGGCTGAGGCCTTTGCGGTTGAGCAGGTCGGCGAGCTTGATCGCATCCTCCAGCGCCAGCTTGGTGCCGCTACCGATCGAGAAATGCGCCGTGTGCGCGGCGTCGCCTAGGAGGATCACATTCCCGCTCGACCAGCGCTCGCACTTGATGCGCTTAAAGTTGAGCCACGCCGCCGAGCCGACGAGGTGCGTTGCGTTCGACTGAAGCGAGTGCCCGTCGAGATATCGGGCAAAGAGCCTCTCGCAGGAGGCGATGCTCTCGTCCTGCGACATCCTGTCGAAGCCGAACGAACGCCACGTCTCTTCCGAACATTCGACGATGAAGGTCGAGCAGTCGGGCGCGAAGCGGTAGGCGTGGGCCCAGATCCAGCCGTGCTCGGTCTCTTCGAACGCGAAGGTGAAGGCGTCGAAGACCTTCGATGTGCCGAGCCAGACGAACTTGTTGGCGCGAACGTCGACGTCGACTCCGAACGCCTCCGGCTGCGCATCGCGGAAGCGCGAGTTGCTGCCGTCGGACGCGATGACCAGGTCGTAGTCGCGCCACTTCGAGTCGGTCGGGTCGCACTCGGCGTTGAAGTGCAGCACCACCCCAAGCGCGCGCGCGCGGTCCTGCAGGATTTCCAGCAGGCGCTTCCGACCGATCCCGATGAAACCGTGACCTCCCGATGTGATGGTCTCGCCGCGGAAGTGAACGTCAATATCGTCCCAGTGCGCGAGTTCTTCGTTGATCGTCTTGGCTGAAGCCGGGTCGTTGCGCGTGATGTTGTCGACGGTGAGATCGGAGAAGACGACGCCCCAGCCGAAGGTCACTCCGGGGGCGTTGCGCTCGAACACTTCGATCTGGTGGCTCGGATCGCGCAGCTTCATCGAGATCGCGAAATAGAGTCCCGCGGGTCCGCCGCCGATGCACGCAATCTTCATGACCGATTCCCGCGAACGTTCACGACCTCAGCGATGAACCCTTCAACGAGGCGATTGAACTCGCCAGGCGCCTCGAGGTTGGTCAAATGCCCGGCGCCGGGAATGACATGCATGAGAGAGTCGGGAATCAGATCGGCGAGCTCGTTGGCGAGGTCGGCGGGCGTGATCCGATCTTGGTCACCGACAAGCACCAGAGTCGGCACGCCGATTTTGCCTGCGCGATCACGTTGCTGGGCAAGCCAGACCGCTTCGGCGCCGACACGATAGGCTGCGGGATCGATGCGCGACATGGTCTCCACCACCTCGCGCCGCACCTTGGGGTCGGCGGGCTGGGCCAGCAGCACGTCCACGCGCGCCTCGGCCATGGCTGGAAGGTCGCGGCTGCCGGCGAGGCTGCGCTCATAGATTGCGTAGCCGTCGGGGTGCACCGCGAACGTGTCAGCAAGGATCAGCGAAACGCAACAGTCCGGCGCCGCGTGATGCATGGCGATCGCGACGACTCCGCCGAGCGAGAGGCCGCAGATGTGCGCTTGCTCCACTCCAAGCTCTTGCATCGCCGACAGGATCGCCGAGGCATAATCGTCGCGGGTCGTCCCGTCGGGGGCGGGGTCGCTGTCCCCGTATCCGGGATAATCGAAGGCGATGGCTCGCCTGGCGCGGCCGAAATGATCGAGCTGCGGCTGCCAGACGGACTTGTCCGAACCGACGCCGTGCAGGAAGACGATCGGCACCGCATCTCCACCGCCCACTTCGGTGTAGCCGATCTCATAACCGTTGCTGGTGATCACGCGAGACATGGTCGCATCTTGGCAGCGGAGCGGCGCAGAGGCTAGCGTCGCACAATGGCGCGCATGACAGTCAATGGCGAGGGGGTCGAGTACCGGCTCGATCCCGACATGCCCCTGCTGTGGGCGCTGCGCGAGGCGTCGAACCTCACCGGCACGAAATATGGCTGCGACAGCCGCGATTGCGGCGCGTGCACGGTGATCATCGACGGCCGCGCTGTCACGAGCTGCATCGTAACTCTGCGCGAGCTCGAAGGCGCGACGATCACGACGATCGAGGGGCTGTCGGCGAGCGGCTCGCATCCGGTGCAACAGGCGTGGATCGCCGAGCAGGTGACCATGTGCGGTTATTGCGAGCCGGGGTTCATCATGGCGATTGCCGCGCTGCTGGAGGAGAACGCGTCGCCGTCGGAGGAGCAAATCGCCGCGCTTCCCAACATCTGCCGCTGCGGCGCCTATCCGCGCATTCGCAAGGCCATCGCCCGAGCGGCGCAAACGGCGGCGCCCAGGCCGCCCGCCAACTTACAAGGCTGAACATACGCTTCCGAAACGGTTCAGCCGTCGCTCATGGGCAAAGGCGCATCTCGGCATGCAGGGAACGTTAGAAAGTCACTGTCATGCGTAAGATCCTCATCTCCATCCTTCTCGCCACGGCGGTTACGGGTACGGCGGCACTTGCCGATCCGGACCACGACAACGGTCGATGGCACCACGACCAACAACAGCAGCAGCAGCCGCAGCAGCGCGGTGACCGCGGGCAGGGGCATCAGCAGCCCCAGCGCTTCAACGGCGGCAATTTCGCCCGGCCGCAGCAGGCGCAGCAGGGTGAAGCGCGCGGATTCGACCGCTCACGCTTCGTGAACCAGCAACCCCAGCAGGTGCCGACGCAGCAGATCGACGCGGCGCGCCAGCGCTGGAGCGGCGAGCGCGGCAACTGGAATCGCGGATTGACCGGGCAGCAGTCGCCGCAGGTGCAGCAGCAGTACCAGCAGCACTGGAACGGTAACCGCAGCAACTGGACCGGCCAGTCCGGCGATTATCGCCAGCGCGAAGTCGTCCAGCAGCAGGTACAGAACCGCAGCCGTTGGGCGAACGGCGGCACCTGGAACCGCGATTGGCGCAACGATCGCCGCTACGACTGGCGCCGCTACCGCGACAGCCACAGGTCGATCTTCCACATCGGAGTCTATTTCGATCCGTTCGGCTACGGCTACCGCCCGTTCGATGTCGGTTATCAGCTCGGGCCGGCCTATTTCGGCCAGCAGTACTGGATCGACCCGGCGATGTATGAATTGCCGTA
>DASSIU010000241.1:0-3037 GCA_035691585.1 Sphingomicrobium sp.
AGGCTCCCATCACGGCTACGGACTTCACCGGCTGCTAACCGGTTAAGGGCATGAGTGCGTTGTAGTAGCGCCGTCGCTGATCCCGATGAAGGCGGGCGACCGGGTTAAGACCGATCGCCGCGACGCGCTGATGCTGGCGAAGCTGCATCGCGCCGGCGAGTTGACGGCAATCTGGATACCCGATGCCGCGCACGAGGCGATACGCGATTTGGTGCGGGCACGGGCGACCGCGGTTCGGGTGTTGGTCAAAGCGCGACAACATCTGCAAGGCTTCCTGCTACGCCATGAGCGGATTTACCGCGGGGCTCGCGCCTGGACCTTGGCCTATCGACGCTGGCTGTCGACGGTGCGCTTCGACCATCCGGCTCAGCAGATCGTGCTGCAGGATTACATTCATGCTGTCCAGGAAGCTGAGACCCGACGCGGCCGGCTGACGCAGCAGATCGAGGAGCTGCTGCCGAACTGGTCGATGGCGCCCGTCGTCGCAGCTCTCCAGTCGATGCGCGGGGTCGCCCTGGTCGTGGCGGTCACCGTCGTGGCGGAAGTCGGCGACTTCCGTCGCTTCGCCAATCCCCGGCAGCTGATGGCCTATCTCGGCCTGGTTCCGAGTGAGCACTCGTCCGGGAGTTCGGTGCGACGTGGCGGCATCACGAAGGCCGGCAACGCCTTGGCGCGGCGTGTGCTCATCGAGGGGGCCTGGACCTACCGAATGTCGGCTCGGGTGAGCCGTAAAATTCACGATCGCCTTGAGGGATTGCCCGCGGCGGTGCGCGACATCGCCTGGAAAGCGCAGCTCCGCTTGTGCGCGCGATATGGGCGCCTGGCCGCTACCGGCAGGCCAAAAGTCGTGGTTACGACCGCGATTGCCCGCGAGATGGTTGGTTTCATCTGGGCGATTGCCCGCGTCGCGCAGCCGGCTCTAGTCTGATCAAGTGCTGACCACCGTCGCAGCCAGAACCCGGTGAGGAGCCGCCGGACATAACCTAGCCGGTGCGCAGGGTTGGGGGCAGGGCCGCGGTGGGGAACCCTCCCGCGCTGTTATGAGCCGATCTCCGGATCGACGCTCGTCCCTAGAGTGAGGCAGTCCCAAGACGAAACCACGGTCATGCGGTATCCAACCCGCGCATGAGAGCTTGTTCAACCGGCGTCTTCAGGTCCTGTCTCCTGCCCTGCGCATCTATCCTACGGCCTGCACGATCCGCCGCCGCGGAACGGGAAAACCGCGCCCGATCTCTTGAAAACGGACATGAGAGCAGGCTGTTGAAGAAGTCATTCGCGGCGGGCGGTAAGAATGGCATCGTCGCCGTTGTCGAAGGACAGCTCGATCTCGATCGTGCCGTCGTCCTGGAGTTCGGCTGATCCGTCACCGGAGATCTCATCGCCCTCGTCGGAACCGGTCCAGCGGAAGAACACGATGGCGCGGCCGTATTCGAGTTCGGCGGTCGCTTCGATGGCACCGAAGGCGAACTCGGCCCATCCATGTCAGCGATCTCGAGATAGGCCGGTCCGGCGAGATCGAGATAAGCACGATCCCACAGGTCGGCTTCGACAATCCGCCAGCGGCCGATCAGCTGGCATTCTACTGGGTCGCTCACGTTGACGTGGCGAGCAGCTTGGGTGCCCGCACCAGGTTGTAGGCGGCCGCGGCGAAGGTGAAGGCCCAATCGACACGGGCCAAGCCGCGCAGCTTGGTGCGGCGCATCCCGGCCACGCCCTTGATCCAACCGAACGCTTCCTCGATGCGCTTGCGGATGCGCTGGCTGCTGGCGTAACCCGGGTGACGCGTGGTCCGCCGGTCGATCGCCGAGCGACGGCCGCTCTTATTCTGCGCCACGTGCGGGCGCACATTGCGGGTGCGTAACTCCTCGACGAAGTCGGCAGCATCGTAGCCACGATCCGCGCCGAGCGTGATCGCGCGCGGGCGATCGGCACGAGGTTCGATCATATCAAGCGCGGCCAATCGCTCGGCATGGCCCGACACCCGAGTGAGCCGGGCATCGACCATCAGACCGCAGCGGTTCTCCATCAGCCCGTGGCCGATGAAGCACAGCTTGGCCTCCATACCCGGCCCCCGGCGGTAAAGCCGGGCATCGGGATCGGTGGTGCTGCGGTGCGTCGCGTTTGATCGCTTCTCGCCCTTGAAGTCGGTCTCGGCGTTACGCCCGCCGCGACGCGTTGCGACATCGGGTGAATTACCGCCGTCCGGCGGGCCCTTCGGCTTGAAGCTCTTCATCGAAGCCCAGGCTTCGATCAGTGTGCCATCGACCGAGAAATGCTCGCTCGACAACAGCCGCCTGACCCCGGGCTGCGCCAGAACCGCACTCAGAAACTTCGCTGCGATCTCGCCATCCAAAAGTCGGTCGCGGTTTTTCGAAAAGGTCGAGTGGTCCCACACCGGATCATCAACGCCGAGCCCGACAAACCAGCGGAACAGCAAATCGAACTCCAGCCGCTCCATCAGCTGCCGCTCCGAGCGCACCGAGTAGAACGCCTGCAACAGCATCGCTCGCAGCAGCATCTCAGGCGCGATCGATGGCCGCCCGAGACCGGAATAGAGCCCCGCAAAATCCCGCGACAGCTCCAACAAAGCCGCGTTGGTCAGCGACCGGATCGCCCGAAGCGGATGATCGGCGTGAACCCGCTTCTCCAGATCGACATACGAAAACAGCGCCCCCGCGCGCTCGTCAAACCCCCGCATCGCTTCCCCCGGCGCGACACCCCCAATCAGGGAATCACGGCGACGCCCGAAACGCTACGGCTTTTTCAACAGCCTGCTAGTCGAGAAGGTAGCCCGCGAAGTTGTTGATCAACACGGCCCGGACGCCATACCGATCCTTCGAGAGCGCGCCAAAGCGGCGGATATGAGCGATGACGCCTTAGCCGCTGAGACTTGGCGGGATATTGCCCGCGCCGCTGAGCGCATGTTGCAAGAAAGGGGCGGGCTTAACGCCGAGTAGCCCTCAGCGCGCTTCATTCATTTGTCCGCGCCTCAAGTTCGTCGGCAATTTATCGGCGGGAAGATGCCGAAGCCCGATCT
>DASSIU010000242.1:0-2524 GCA_035691585.1 Sphingomicrobium sp.
CGACCAGGCGATGTACCACTTCCTGTCCGGCTATACCGCCAAGGTCGCCGGCACCGAGATCGGCGTGACCGAGCCGCAGGCGACATTCTCGACCTGCTTCGGCGCGCCGTTCATGCCGCGGCATCCGTCGATCTACGGCAACTTGCTCAAGGAGCGGATCGCCAAGGGCGGCGTACAGTGCTGGCTGCTCAACACCGGCTGGACTGGCGGCAAGTACGGAGTCGGCAAGCGGATGCCTATCAAGGAAACCCGCGCGCTGTTGAACGCGGCGCTCGACGGCAGCCTCAACAACGCCGAGTTCCGCAAGGATCCGAACTTCGGGTTCGAGGTGCCGGTGTCGGTCCCCGGCGTCGACAGCAAGCTGCTCGACCCGCGCGGCACCTGGTCCAATCCCGCCGAATATGACGCGATGGCCGCGAAGCTCGTCGACCTGTTCGTCGAGAATTTCGCCCAGTTTGCTGACCAGGTGGACGAGGGGGTCCGTCAAGCCGCGCCCAGGCACGCGCAACAACAAGCGCAGCCGAGCCAAGTTACCGCCGCTTAAGCGCCCGGTCGCCGATCGGGCCCACCAAAGGACCCGATCAATGACCGATTATCGACCGAGATTATTCACTTCCGACGCCTCCGTGGCGCGCGTCGGGGAGGGCCTGCTCGCGCGCGATCTGCCGCGCGAGGAGTGGACCCACGAAGCGCACCTCGCCGCCACCACCTACCTGTTGCTGCGCCACCCCGAAATCGATCTCGACGCCGAGCTTCCTGACCTCATCCGCGGCTACAACGAGAGCGTCGGCGGAGTGAACAGCGACACCGAGGGCTATCACGACACGATCACGCGCGCGTTTCTCCGCGGTATCCGCCTATTCCTCAGCGAAGCCGATCTGCGCGAGCCGCTGCACGAGCTTGTCAACGGACTACTGCTATCGCCGATGGGCCGCCGCGACTGGCCGCTGCGCTTCTACTCGCGCGGACGCCTGTTTTCGGTCGATGCGCGCAGAGGCTTCCTGCGTCCGGACCTCTCGGCGCTCCCCTAGGCTCCTTTGGTCCGCCGGATGTAATCGTCGATATTCTGGGCGAGGACATCCATCGGAACGTTGCCGCCCAGCACCACGGCATCGTCGAAGGCCTTCAAGTCGTACTTCGGCCCGAGCTCGGCCTTCGCCTTGTCGCGCAGCCGGTCGATGGTCGAGTGGCCCACTTGATAACCGCAGGCCTGACCGGGCCAGCTGCAGTAGCGGTCGACTTCCGACGCCACTTCGCCCGGATTGCTGCCGTTGCGCTGGACGAAGAAATCGACGGCCTGCTGGCGAGTCCAGCGTTTGGCGTGGAGGCCGCTGTCGACCACCAGGCGGCAGCAGCGGAAGGCAATGGATTGGAGGTAACCTAGGCGCCCCGCGGGGAAATCGTCATACACTCCAAGCTCATCGACTAGCTGTTCGGCATAGAGTGCCCAGCCCTCCGAATAGGCATTGAAGGCGAGCAGGGTGCGGATCAGCGGCAGCTTGTTCGCATATTCCCCCTGCCAGACGTGACCCGGAATGGATTCATGGGCGGCGAGGTCCGGCAGGTCGTACTTGCGGTGAAGGTCCGGCGTGCGCAGGTTGATCCAGAACTTGCCTGGTATCTTGCCATCGATGGACCCAGCGCCGCCATAAGCGCCAGGCGCGCCCGCTTCGGCCTCGATCGGAATGCGTTTCACCTCGAGGTTGCCGGCGACAAGCGTTTTGAACGCGCGGGGAAGCACCTTCCTGACCATTGCAATGCGTTGCTGGATGAAGGCCATGATCTCGGCGCGGCCCTTGTCGCCCGGGCTGAATTGATATTTCGGGTCTTTGGCCAACGCCTGCATCCGCTCGCCGACGGTACCTTGAGTGTAGCCGATCGACTTCAGGATCGGGTCCATTCGGGCCTGCAACTCCGCGAGTTGGTCGAGGCCCATCTGGTGCACTTCGTCGGGACTGAGATTGGTCGTGGTCGAGGCCTTCAGCGCCCAGCGATAATATTCATCACCGTGCGGCCGCGACCACATGCCGGGTACATCCGTCGCGACGGCGCGCTCGGCCTTGAGCTCGTCGATCTGGCGCTGCAGTGCTGGAGCGACCTCGGCCGTGACGATCTTGCGGGCTCGCTCGTCCCAATTGCCGGAAATAGCCTTTTTCTTCGCCCGGTCGACCAGCGAGCTGACGAGCTGTCCGCCCTCGCGTGCACCCTTCAGCGAAATTCCAAGCTGGGTAATCGCAGTGTCGATCAGGAAGTTTGGCGGAACGAGGCCCTTGGCGCGGGCCGTGCGGATCCGCTCCAGTTCGCTGTCGAGTTGATGCGGGTATTGCGCCAGGCGGCTAAGGTAGGCTTCGGCGTCAAATCGGTTCTCGACCGGGTGGTCGGTTTCCAGGAACTGCGGCGTGTCGATGTACGCTCCGACGTTCTGGATCACGACGTACGGCGTGTTGCGCCACCCGCCCACGGCGACATCGCCGTACGGCTGAGCGAAGCCTTCGAGAGCAGTGTGGTAGGCGCTCTTGACCAC
>DASSIU010000243.1:0-2691 GCA_035691585.1 Sphingomicrobium sp.
GACGGTGATCGCCCCGGGATGGTGGAACCGATGACCCACGGTCGTCGCCGCGGAGACGATGCCGTCAATCTCGACTGGTACAATTTCGTCACCGAGAATCGCGACGATGCCGTGCAACGGCCGCACCCACCGAAGCGTGCCATCTCCCCAGCGCATCGATTTGGGCCAGGGGAAATCGGCGACGATGCGCCTGATCGTGTCGGCCAGGATGTCGGCGGCGGGCTGCCCTGCCCGCTCGATGACGGCGAAGAATACGCCGTCGCGCTCCTCCAGCTGGTCGCGGGTCAGACCGGTCTTGCGGAGGAAGCCATCCAGCGCCTGCGTTGGAGCGGACGAGCGCGGCCCCTTAAGTTCCTCGCGGCTCGCTTCCGTAGCCTCGGCCACGTCGCGGGCGATCAGCGCCAGCCGCCGCGGCGTCGAAAACACGTCGATTGAGCCAGTCTGCAACCCCGCCGCCTCCGTACGCTCCGCGAAAAGCCGGGCCAGATCGTTGCGTGCCTTCGACTGCATCCGCGCCGGGATTTCCTCCGACAAAAGCTCGAGCAGAAAGTCGGCCATCAGGCGGCACGTTCCAGCCAGGCGCCGCATGCCGCCTTGGCGAGGTCTCGAACGCGGCCGATATAGGCCTGGCGCTCGGCGACGCTGATCACGCCGCGGGCTTGGAGGGTGTTGAACAGATGGCTGGCCCTGATCGCCTGCTCATAGGCGGGGATCGGAAGCTTGCTTTCCAAGCAGCGCTCGCACTCGGCCGCCGCCTTCCGGAACAGGTCGAACAGCGCGTCGGTATCGGCGACCTCGAAATTATAGGCTGACATCTCGCGCTCGTTCTCGAGGAACACGTCGCCATAGCTAACGCCGTTGTCGTTGAATCTGAGGTCGAACACGTTGTCGACGCCCTGGATGTACATGGCCAGCCGCTCGAGGCCGTAGGTCAGCTCGCCGGTCACCGGCTTGCATTCGAACCCGCCGACCTGCTGGAAATAAGTGAATTGGGTCACCTCCATGCCGTCGCACCAGACCTCCCAACCGAGGCCCCAGGCGCCGAGCGTCGGACTTTCCCAATCATCCTCGACGAAGCGGATATCGTGCTTAAGCGGATCGATGCCGATCTCGACGAGGCTTCCGAGGTACAGATCCTGCAGATTGCCTGGGCTCGGTTTGAGCACCACCTGGTACTGGTAATAATGGCCGAGCCGGTTGGGGTTCTCGCCGTAGCGACCGTCCGTCGGCCGTCGGCAAGGCTGGACATAGGCCGCGCGCCAGGGGTCAGGGCCGAGCGATCGAAGTATCGTCGCGGGGTGGAATGTCCCCGCCCCCATCTCCATGTCGTACGGCTGAAGGATCACGCAGCCTTGCGCGCCCCAGTAATGGTGGAGCGTGAGGATCAGATCCTGGAAGCTCAGGCTCAAGCGAAACGGCCCCGCAAAGGTGGTTTCGGGCGCTTTGGCGGATGCTTTGGGATGGGGCAAGTGAGGGTTCAGCTTGCCGCATCTAGCGCCTCATGCGAACCGCAAGGTGGAGAGGGTTTGAATTGATGCTGAAATCACTTTTGCGGCGGCTCAGCGCCGTTCTTGGCCTGTCGCTGCTCATCGGCGGCGTTCCGGCGCAGGCCAAAGCGCCCCAGGTCGCTCACCCCGCCCTGTGGGAAGTCAGCGACCCGGACACGACCATCTACCTGTTCGGGACGATCCACCTGCTTCCCGATAATGTTCAATGGCGTACGCCAAAATTCGATGAAGCCGTCGCAGGGTCGCAACAGCTGGTGGTTGAGACGATCGTCGACGACAAGAATCCGGCAAAGCTGATGTCGGCGATGGCCAGCCTTGGCTTCTCCAACAGCCTTCCGCCGCTTGCGCAGCGTTTGCCGGCAACCAAGCGGCCAGCGCTTGCAGCGGCAATCAAGAAGAGCGGCTTCCCGCCCCAGGCCTTCGACCGGATGAAGACCTGGGCCGCCGCCTTCATCCTTCTTGGGGACCAGTTCCGCGACCTGGGCCTCAAGGGTGGCCAAGGCGTCGAGCAGGTGCTCCGCGGCGAGTTCACGACCGCGGGCAAGCCGATTGGCGAGCTCGAGACCAACGTAGAGCAGCTGAGCTTCTTCGACAGACTGCCGGAATCGGCTCAAGTGGCGCTGCTCGAAGGCGCGATCGAAGGCGGCAAGACGACAAGCGATGAGTTCAGTGGAATGATCCGCGCCTGGTCGCGTGGCGATGTGCAGGGCATCGCCCGCACGTTCGACCACGACTTATCGGACTCGCCGGCACTCCAGCAGTCGCTGCTGCACCAGCGGAATGCCAATTGGAGCAAGTGGATCGAACAGCGGCTCAGCCAACCGGGGACGATCATCGTCGCGGTCGGCGCCGGTCACCTGGCGGGAAAGGATTCGGTTCTCGCGATGCTGAAGAAGGACGGATACTCGGTGCGGCGGCTGCAATAGTTCCACCACCGTAACCAACCCACGATAAAAGTTCACCTTTTCGAGATTTTGCTAGACATTTCTTAAGCAGTTGGTGACCATCATCCCAAGGTATCGGGCTGGGGGGTCTGATGCGGAGATTGGGGGTCGCGGGGGCTGACCCTTACGCATCTTCACGCATCATTCCGTTCAGCGCCATTCGCCTCGGGAGGGTGATGGATGGTAAATTTGCTCGTCGCTGCCGCGCTGGCCGCTGCAATGCCGACGGCCGCGCATCC
>DASSIU010000244.1:0-19729 GCA_035691585.1 Sphingomicrobium sp.
CCGATGACGGCTGCGCCTGACCCGGTGAGTTGGGCAAGATAAGACGGTCCGCCGACTTCCTTCATGCCCTCGTCACCCTCGAACAACGGCTTCAGGGTGACCGGGTTGGCGATGCGGTTGCTGTCGGTAAGCCGAAGGATCGCTTCGTAAATTCGCCCGTGCAGCGGCTCGAAAAAATGCTCCGGCCGGAGCTTCAGCTGGATGTCCTCGACCAGCCGGTTGTCGATCATCAGTGCGCCCAGCAGCGCGGCTTCGGCTTCGACGTTTTGCGGGAGGGCCGGAGGTGCTTCTGACGCAGACTCGGCGAGACGGATAACTTCGGCCATGACGGGCTCCTACGCTCGTGCGGCCCCACATCAAGCGCGAACAAATGTAGCACGGCTGGGGATAAGTTGTGCACGAATTGCACGGCGGTCCGCAGGAAGTCAGGAAACTGTCGCTTTTCGCCCGTCCACAGAAATAATCCGGACCGATTTGATGCGTTCGGGCCGTCCCGTTAGGCACTCCTCATGTCGATTTTGTCCGACCGCTGGATTCGCGAGCAGGCACAGCAGCACGGCATGATCGAGCCGTTCGTCGAGGCGCAGCGGCGCGAGGGCTGCATCAGCTACGGGCTGTCGTCCTACGGCTATGACGCGAGGGTCGCGGACGAATTCAAGATCTTCACCAACGTCGACAATGCGCTGGTCGACCCGAAGGATTTCGCGGTGAACAGCTTCGTCGACCGCAAGACCGACGTGTGCATTATCCCGCCGAACAGCTTCGCCCTGGCGCGCACGGTCGAATATTTCCGGGTGCCGCGCGACGTGCTGGTGATCTGCCTCGGCAAGTCGACCTACGCGCGCTGCGGGATCATCGTGAACGTGACGCCGCTGGAACCAGGCTGGGAAGGGCATGTGACGCTCGAGTTCTCAAACACGACGCCGCTGCCGGCGAAGGTCTATGCCAACGAGGGCGCGTGCCAGTTCCTGTTCCTCCAGGGAAACGAGCCGTGCGAGGTCAGCTACGCAGACCGCGCCGGCAAATATATGGGGCAGAAGGGCGTGACCCTTCCGAAGCTGTGATCGTCATTGCGAGGAACGAAGCGACGCGGCAATCCAGCCGCGCAACTCTGGATTGCTTCGCTGCGCTCGCAATGACGGAGACCTGATGACTTTCGACGAAGTCCAACAGCTCGACAGCCACGACCCCCTCGGCTTCGCGCGTGAGCGGTTTCGGGTTCCCGCGGGCGTCATCTACCTTGACGGCAATTCGCTCGGCGCGCTTCCTAAAGCCGCGCCTGTCGTGCTCGCCCAGATGGCCGAGCTGCAATGGGGTGAGGACCTCATCGCGAGCTGGAACAAGCATGGATGGATCGACTGGCCGACGCGCATTGCGGCCAGGCTCGCACCGATTGTCGGAGCGAAACCGAGCGAGCTGCTGATTGCGGATTCGACCAGCGTATGCCTGTTCAAACTGCTCGCCGCGGCTGCTCGTGCGCGGCCGGACCGCAAGACGATCCTCACGCAGAACGGCAATTTTCCAACCGACCTCTATGTTGCTCAGGGTCTCGCCGGCATGCTTGGACTTCGCATCAAAGCGGCCGATCCGGATGAGGTCGAAGGAGCCATCGACGGCGACACGGCGGCGATCACGCTCACCCATGTCGATTACCGGTCCGCGGCTTTCTACGACATGCGTTTGGTCAACGACGCCGCGAAGGCCTCGGGCGCGCTCGTCGTCTGGGACCTGTCGCACAGCGCGGGAGCGGTCGAGCTGGATCTCAACGGAACCGGCGGGGAGCTCGCGATCGGTTGCGGGTATAAATATCTGAACGGCGGACCCGGCGCCCCGGCGTTTCTCTATGTCGCCGAGCACATGCAGGAGCAGCTCCAAAGCCCGCTCCAGGGCTGGATGGGGCACGCCGAGCCCTTCGCCTTCGTCGACGATTATCGCCCGGCTGAAGGCATGCTGAAGTTCCTGACCGGTACCCCGTCAATCCTTGCGCTGGCAGCGCTTGAGGCGGGGCTGGAGACTTTCGACGGAATCGCCATGCGTGACCTCGTCGCCAAGTCGCGATCGCTATCCGAGCTGTTCGTCAGCGAAGTCGAGGCGCGCAGCGGCGATGAAGTCCGCCTCGCCTCCCCTCGCGACGCGCTCCAGCGCGGCAGCCACGTCGTCTTCGCCCATCCCGAGGGCTATGCAATCATGCAAGCATTGATCGCGCGGGGCGTGATCGGCGACTTCCGAGCACCTGACCTGATGCGGTTTGGCTTCGCGCCGCTCTATAACACGCACTCGGAGATGGTCCGCGCGGCCGAAATTCTCGCTGATATCCTCGCCACTCGAGAATGGGACCAGCCACGCTTCAAAACGCGCGCGAAGGTCACCTGAAGCGGTCCAGCCCCCGGGTCCGCGACCGAAGCAGCGCACCGTGCGCGCTCCAGGCGCCCGGCCCCGCCGCCGCGATATAGAGGAAGATGAAGCAGAACAGGATCGCGGCATCGCCCATGTTGATGCCGGGCCAGAAACTTTTCGGGAAATGCCCGATGAAATAAGCAACGGCCATCTCGCCCGACGCGATGAACGCAGCCAGTCGCGTAAAGAGGCCGATGGTCATCAACACGCCCGTGACCAGCTCGATGATCGCCGCGGCCAGAAGCATGGGGGGCAGCGGACCCGGGACCTGCGGCGCCGGGAAATGAAACAGTTTCATCAGGCCATGTTCGAGGAGGAGCAAAGCGGCAACGATCCTCAGTATCGCCAGCAACTGCGGTTGCCAGCGCGATAGCCAGGTGAATTCCATCCGATCCTCCTCGCGGGTTGGTGAAGCACAATAAAGACGCGGTTCAACCGCCGCCAAGTGTCAGGCGTGTTCCTTGGCCTTCGCTGCTTGCGCCGCATGCGCACTATCCTCCGCAAGCAGCTGCCGCGAGCGGTGGATCATGTCGACCCAGTCATGGAAGGCATGGGCGAGCACCTTCACAAGCTCCTTGAGCGGACCCTCCTTGAGCTTCCCGTCGGAGTCGAAGCTGTCGTCCGTCACATGGCCGAGATAGGCCTCCGGCTGCTGCATCATCGGCATGTTGAGGAACACGCCGGTCTGGCGGATCTGGTGGTTGGCGCCGAAGCCGCCGATGCTCCCGGGTGAAGCGGTGACGATCGCCGCCGGCTTCTTGTCGAACACGCTTTGCCCATACGGGCGCGAGCCGACGTCGATCGCGTTCTTGAGCACTCCGGGAATGCCTCGGTTATATTCAGGGCTGCAGAACAGCACCCCGTCGGCGGCGGCAACCTGTTGGCGGAAGCGCACCCACTGCTCGGGCGGGTTGGAGTCGAGGTCCTGATTGTAGAGCGGCAGGTCGCCGATCTCGATCATCGAGCAATCGAGATTGTCGTCACGCAATGCGCAGATCGACCGCGCGACCTTGCGGTTGATGCTGCCCTCGCGAAGGCTGCCGACGATGATCGCGATTTTGTAGGTCATTAGAACCTCCAGGCTGGTGGAGGCCCAATACGCCTGACCCGGGAAAGTTGCGACGCTCGCCGGCAGTCATCCATTTAGTGCGACAAATCCTCTTCGACCTGTTTCCACTGGTCCGCTGTCAGGCAAGCGCGGTTCGGCAGCCGTGATCCGCTGGTCGGCAGTTGCTTGCAGATCTTTTTCTCGGGCAACGGTGCCTGTGCAGCGCCGCTGTCGCCGGAAGCGGTCGCGCCTTGTTGGGAATCCGATGAGACAATCTGGTTGGTCGTAGCCTGCTGGTTGGTGGCCGGCGCGGCGGCGGTCAACAGAACGACGCATGGTAACAGAATCAGCTCACGCATGGTCATCTCCCTTTTTTGGGTACGACGAAGCTACATCTGTAGCGCGGAGCAAGACCATCCGCCCGTTGTCCACCGGCAGACGCCGAACAACTGCTCATCGAAGCGATTTCGACGAACGGCGTTTGTCGATAAACCTCAGATGAACGGCCCATTGCGGCCCGAATCGTCGCGGCAGTCGCTGCCCTCAGCGGAGCAGGATCGACGTTCCCAGCCCCGCCGCAAGCACGAGCACGATGACCAGCAGCACCGTTCGAACCATGGCGTGCCGCTTACGCAAATCGATGTCGAAAGCGACCACATCGAGCCAGTAGAGGCCGGGCTTTGCCTCGCGGATGATGCCGCGTGACCGCATCCGCTCGAACTGTCGGTCCTCGATCATCCGGTGCGCCTCGAAGGGGATGGCGCGATCGGGCCGCACAGCGTCGTGACTGAAGAAATGATGCTGGATATCGCGCCGCGCCTTGGCGACTGCGGCGGCTGCGGCTGTGGCCATCACTCTTCTCCCTACGAGGCCATCTTAACGTCGGCGACCGTTATGCCGGATATTTGCCGGACGTCCACGCCTCCCCGTTCGAGTCCTGTCCCGACGCACAGAAGGGGCCGCGCGGCCGCCATAGCTGCCTTCGGGAAGCTCAAACCGGAGCGATCCGGAGACAGGGTTCGCCTCCGCCAGCCTCAAGGTAAGCCGCTGGCCGACCCGATAGGTGTCGCCGCTTTCATCGCCGACCAGCGCTCGCGCCGGTTCGTCGTAGCGGAAGTATTCGCGTCCCAAATCCTTGGCCAGCAGCAAGCCGTCCCCGCCGAGGTCCTCGACCGTCGCGAAAAAGCCGAACGGCTGGACGCCGGTGATCCGGCACTCGACCAGCTGCCCGACCTGGTCCGAGAGGAAGGCGGCGACATAACGATCCACCGTCTCGCGCTCGGCCTCCATCGCCCGGCGTTCGAGCATCGAGATCTGCTCCCCGATCTGCTCGAACCGCTCTTCATCGCCCGGAGGAAGGCCGCCCTCGCCCAAGCCGTAGGCCTTCACCAGCCCGCGATGAACGAGCAGGTCCGCGTAGCGGCGGATCGGCGAGGTGAAATGCGCGTAGGTCGCCAGCGCCAGGCCGAAATGGCCGAGCCGCTCGGGCCCGTAGCGCGCCTGCATCTGCGTCCGAAGCAGCTGCTCCATGATCTCCTCGCGGCCGTCGGCGCCATCCAGCCGCTCGATGACCTGACTGAAGGTTCCCGGCTTGATCACCTGCCCCAGCGCGAATTCGATTCCGAACGTCTTCAGATAATCCTTGAGCGCGACCAGCTCCTCGCGGCTCGGCGGCTCGTGAACCCGGTACATGACCGGCGCCTTCTTCGCCTCGAGCGCCCGGGCAGCGGCGACATTGGCGGCGATCATGAAATCCTCGACCAGCCGATGCGCGTCGAGCCGGTCGCGAGGGGCGATCGAGGTGATGCGGCCCTTTTCGTCGAGCATCACCCGCCGCTCGGGCAGATCGAGCTCGAGCGGGTCGCGCCGCTGCCGTGCGGAGAACAGCGCGCGCCAGCAGCCCCACAGAGGCTTCAGCGCTTTTTCGACCAGTTCGTGCGGAACCGGTCCATCGACTTCGGGCATCCAGCAGACCGGCGAGCTGACTTCGACTCGCTCTTCGGCCGCAGCGTCGATCGCTGCCTGTGCATCCTCGTAAGCAATATTTGCTTCTATGCAAACCTTCGCTCTTGTGAAGCGCCAACTCTTCAGCTCGCCGTCTTTCGAGATCTTCAAGTGACAGGCCAGCGCCGCTCGTTGTTCGCCCTGTTTGAGCGAGCAGATATCGGCCGAGAGCTCTTCCGGAAGCATCGGGACCACGCGGTCGGGGAAATAGACGCTGTTCCCCCGGGCCCGCGCCTCACGATCAAGCTCGGAGCCTGGGCGCACGTAGAAGCTGACGTCGGCGATCGCCACGATCGCGTTCCATCCGCCCTCGCCGTCGGCTTCCGCCCAGATCGCGTCGTCATGGTCTCGCGCGTCCTCGGGATCGATCGCGACGATCGGCAGATGCGTCAGGTCCTCGCGCTCGCCGAGCGGTTGGCTGGAGACACGATGCGCCTCGTCGATCGCTTCCTGGGCGAATTCGTGCCGAAGCCCATGCTTGTGAATGGCGATGAGCGAGAAGCTGCGGGGCGCGAACGGGTCGCCGAGCACCGCGTCGACCCGCGCGCTGACCCGGGGCGGCCGGCCGGTCACCTCGCACAAGACGAGGTCGCCGGCCCCGGCGTCTTTCAGCTCGACGATCGCCAGTTCACGCCGCTCGCGCTTGTCGACCGGCGAGAGCCAGAATCGCTCGCCGTCGCGCCGAACCACGCCAAGTACGAGCTCCGCGGCGCCCGCGAGCTTCTTCAGCGGATGCGCGATGTAGCCTTGCGCCCGCTGTTCGGTGCGGGCGAGCACGCGATCTCCGATCCCCAGCGCGCTTCGCCGCTGTTTCCCTTGGCCGCGCTCGATCAGCCGCAGCCGCGGCAGAGCCGTTTCCGCGTGCCATTGCTCCGGGACGGCCCAGACCGTGCCGCTGTCGTCGACGGCCTGCACTCGCAGCACCGTGACCTTCGGCACCCCGCCGGTCTTGTGAAATGCGCGCCCCGCCGAGCTGTCGATCAGCCCCTCGTCGGCCATGTCTTTCAGCAGGCGCTTCAGGTCGATCTTCGTCTGCCCCGAAAGCCCGAAAGCCCGCGCTATCTCGCGCTTCCCTGCCGGCTGATCGGAGGATGCGATGAAGTCGAGGATCTGCTTGCGTGAGGGCAGGCCTGCGGAGCGCTTGCTGGGCATTATGATAGCCCCTCCCCTCGATGGGGAGGGGTTGGGGCGGGGTGGCGGTCGAGCAACGCTGCGTTGATCACCGTCCAAGTGCCATCGGGATTGCCAAGCACGTCATTGTTCCAGAGCCGGAGAACACGATAGCCCTCGTCCCGGATCACTTGGGTCCGGAGTGCATCAACCTCGGTCGTGTGTTGGCCGCCGTCCACCTCAATGACCAACTTCGCCTGATGGCTGGCAAGGTCTGCGATAAAATGACGGATCGGTACCTGTCTTCGAAAACGCTGTTCTGGGAATGCTTCGCGCAACAGGCGCCAAAGCCTGCGTTCGGCGTCGGTCATATCTCTGCGAAGGCGACGCGCGCGATCTACAGCGCCCTCTGGTGCGTGATGCTTCATTGTTCGCGCTCTACGCCGACGATCACCCCGCCCCAACCCCTCCCCATCAAGGGGAGGGGCTTGATCACCGAAGCTGGCTATCCTTGCTGCCGCGGCGGTTGATGGTGGAGTGGACCACGCGCTTGTCGCGCTCGGCCTGGCACGCGACGCAGGTGCGCACGCCGGGCAGCGCCTCGCGGCGCTTCCTCGGGATCGGCTCGCCGCAATCGTCGCATTCCTCGGCGCTCTCGCCGTTAGGCGTCAGCGCCCGCGCGCGAAGGATCGCGTCCTTCACCGTGTCGTCGATCTGGTCCTGAACCGCGCCGTCGCGCGTCCATCCGCCGGCCATCAGCGCTCCTTCGTCCATGCAACCGCCGTCATGCTGAACTTGTTTCAGCATCCATTCCGGAAACAAACGGCGTCCTTCCCAGAAATGGACCCTGAAACAAGTTCAGGGTGACGGCTTAGGGCTTCTTCGGCGGCGCAATGTAGGGATGGAAGCCGCCGCCGGGTACCGCAGACGCGACGGGGCTTTCGAACCCATCCTTGCTCACCGAGGAGACTCCGAAAACCCAATCGTCGACGCGGATGTGTGGAAGAACGAGCTTGCATGGGTGAAGTAAGACGGCGTCAATGATCCCATTTGAATCCGCAGATTCGCTGTGCACGCCCGCCGGGCAGATGTTGGCCGAAACTGTTCGGCTGACCTCCCATTGATTTGCGTCGGTTCGGCGCCACCAAACCTTGTATCTGCTTGCTCCAAATGTTTGGGTCCACATGACCGTCGTATCCGTGCTCACGCCACCCTCGACCTTCGGCTCCGGCGGCGGGGGAGCGCTGGCGATTGCGGCCAGCGCGGCGACGTTCAGCTTGGTCATTTTCGCGAGATACGGGAAATCGACGTGGTCGATCGTGTCCCCGTAATGGATTCCGTTCTCGACCCGCACGTCCTGGTGCTGCCAGTTGTAATTCTCGATCGCGACCGTGATGCGGGCCGCCGGATAGCCGAGCTGCAGGAACGGGATGTGGTCCCCGCCGCGCTGGAAACGGTCGGTGCGCCAGATCTGCCGAACGTCGAGCCCGGTCTTCAGCCGGTCGGCGAGGCTGTCGAGATAGCGCGAGATGTTGCGCGAGGGCGCGTCATTCTCGCCGCCCAGGCTGTGCGTCGCGGCCATCAGCGCGACCTGGTCCTGCGACCGCGGTCCTTCGGACAGCACCCGCGCGTGGGTGGAATCGCACAATCCGTCCGACGAGCAGGTGTTGCCGATGATGTCGTTGTTGAGGACGGTGACGACGTTCCAGCCCTGCGCCTTGGCGTAGTTCGCCAGCGTCTTGCCGCCGGAAAGGCCCTGCTCCTCGCCCATCAGCGCCGCATAGACGATCGTTCCAGGGAACTTGTGCTTGCTGAGCACTCGCGCCGCTTCGATCACCGCCGCCGTTCCCGAACCGTCATCGTTCGCCCCCGGCGCATCGGACGTTGCGTTCATCGGATCGCTCACTCGACTGTCGATGTGACCCTGGATGATGACGACGTCATTCGGCCGCTCGGTCCCGCGCTGGATCGCAACGATGTCGGTGATCTTGGTCGGCGCGGGCAGCCGGTCTCCAGTGAACGTTTCGCTGGGGCGAACCACCGTCAGGCAATTGCCGCAGGCCGCCGAGTAACGGTTGAACTCCGACTCCGCCCAGTTGAGCGCTGCGCCGATGCCGCGCCTGGGGTCGGCCTGTGAGGAGAGCGTGTGCCGGGTCCCGAAGCCGACCAAAGTTTCGATCGTGTGGCGAAGCTGCGCCTGGCTGACCGGCGCG
Organism: Sphingomicrobium sp.; assembly: GCA_035691585.1. GTDB lineage: Bacteria > Pseudomonadota > Alphaproteobacteria > Sphingomonadales > Sphingomonadaceae > Sphingomicrobium. The sequence continues at coordinate 8,773 of DASSIU010000244.1, forward strand.
ATAATCGCGCGCAGCCTGGCGTCCACCGACGCGGCCGGCCGGTGAGGGGGCGGCGCGGCGCCGATCAGGCTGACGCACATCAAGATTGCGACCTTACGCATTCGACTCTCCCTCTCCTCGCCTCAGAGCAACTGGCATTTGCGCGTTGTCGGGTCTAGTGGCGCCACCATCCCCAATCAAAGACTCGACGAGGACGCGTACCCATGCTTCGCAGCATCGACCATTTCATCGGCGGTTCCAGCTTCGCCTCGGGCGAACGTCAGGGCGAGGTGTTCGACCCCAACCAGGGCCAGGTCCAGGCCCACGTCCGCTTCGGCACCGCGTCCGACCTCCAGAAGGCGGTCGATGCCGCCAAGGCGGCCCAGCCTGCCTGGGCGGCGACCAACCCCCAGCGACGCGCCCGAGTCATGTTCAAGTTTCGCGAGCTGGTCGAGAAGAACATGGACGAGCTCGCGCGCCTGCTGAGCTCCGAGCACGGCAAGGTGCTCGCCGACGCGCGCGGGGACGTCCAGCGCGGGCTCGAGGTGATCGAATATGCCTGCGGAATCCCGCAATCGCTGAAGGGTGAATATACGCAGGGCGCCGGTCCAGGCATCGACGTTTATTCGATGCGCCAGCCGCTCGGCATCGGCGCTGGCATCACGCCGTTTAACTTCCCGGCGATGATCCCGATGTGGATGTTCGGAATGGCGATCGCCTGCGGAAATGCGTTCATCGTCAAGCCTTCCGAGCGCGACCCAAGCGTTCCCAACCGGCTCGCCGAGCTGATGACGGAAGCGGGCCTTCCGGACGGGATCCTCAACGTCGTCCACGGCGACAAGGAAATGGTCGATGCGATCCTCGACCATCCGGACATCGCCGGGATCAGCTTCGTCGGCTCCTCCGACATCGCGCAATATATTTACTCGCGCGGGACCGCGAACGGGAAGCGCGTGCAGGCGTTCGGCGGCGCCAAGAACCACGGCATCGTCATGCCCGACGCCGACCTCGACCAGGTCGTCAACGACCTTGCCGGCGCGGCCTTCGGCTCCGCGGGCGAGCGCTGCATGGCTCTTCCGGTTGTCGTTCCGGTCGGGGACGAGACAGCCGATCGCCTGCGCGACAAGCTCATCCCCGCCATCGAGGGCCTCCGCGTTGGAGTCTCGACCGACCCCGACGCGCATTACGGTCCGGTGGTCAGCAAGGCCCACAAGGAGCGGATCGAGCATTACATCCAGATGGGCATCGACGAGGGCGCCGAGCTCGTCGTCGACGGACGGGGCTTCATGCTCCAGGGGCATGAGGAAGGCTTTTTCGTCGGCCCGACCTTCTTCGACCGCGTCACTCCCGACATGAAGACCTACAAGGACGAGATCTTCGGGCCCGTCCTGCAGATGGTTCGAGCGCACGACTTCGAGGAGGCGGTGCGGCTTCCCTCGACCCACGAATATGGCAACGGAGTCGCGATCTTCACCCGAAACGGCCACGCCGCGCGCGAGTTCACCGCGCGGGTCAACGTCGGCATGGTCGGAGTCAACGTGCCGATCCCGGTTCCGGTCAGCTATCATAGCTTCGGCGGTTGGAAGCGCTCGGGCTTCGGCGACATCGGCCAGTACGGCCAGGAGGGCATGCGCTTCTGGACCAAGACCAAGGTCGTGACGCAGCGCTGGCCGGATGGCATCGTCGATGCCGGCGACAAGGCCGCATTCCATATTCCGACGTTCGGCTGAGCGGCGGTTGGTCTCGCGTTAATTTCGCGGTAAACCAATCCCCGTCGTTACGGCGATGGGGGTAAGTCATGATCCTGCTTGCATTCGCAGCCGCTGCGCTGGCCCAAGCTCAATGGACCGGCCCGCGGACGGAAGAATATCGCGGCCCGGGTAATTTCTGCGGCGGCGGCTATCGCGTGTTCCTGGCGAAAGGAGACCGAGCACTCGTGCTGCCCCAGGACACCGGTGGCCAGGGCGTCCGGTTCGTCTTTGCCGGTCGCGAGGTGAACCTGCACTCGGGCGCGCGGCCGGAGCCCGGCCGAGTCGTGATGCGCTATCGCGGGGGCACCGCGGTCATGCAGCAGGCAGACGGCGGGGAGGTCTCCTATGTCGTCGCCGACCAGACCAGCTTCGCGCTGCGGCTGACCAGTGACGCCTTCCGCGGGTACAAGCGCGACGGCTGGTTCTTCACCAAGGCCAATTTCGCCGAAGATTCCGACCAGGGAGCTCGCTGCCTCGCCGCCTACAGCAACTGACGGGGAGCACGCCTGGCAGGTGCGCTGCAACAAGTTGCGCGTGGCGCGGGTTGATGCGGCATGTTTCGCGTTCCCCTCATCAGCTGCGCGCTCGTGCTGGCTGTTGTCGCCTGCGGAAAGAATAGCCCTGTGGACCCCAAGGCGGCCGCCAACGCCGCCGCTTTGCCTGATCCGAAAGTCTCGGCGCCGAGCGCGCTCGGCGAGCCTCATAGAGAGACCGAGCCGGCAAAGCCCCTTCCCGCTCCGGCGATGAAAATTCCGGCCGCGCTGCAGGGCCGATGGGGCCTCACGCCCGCCGATTGCTTCACCACCCGCGGCGATGCCAAGGGATTGCTCGTGGTCACGCCCGACAATCTTCACTTCTACGAGTCGCAGGCCGTCCCGTCGGGGGACGTGGAAGCGGACCGTCATTCAATCAGCGGCAATTTCGCGTTCGTCGGCGAAGGGCAGAGCTGGTCGCGATACGAAGCGCTGAGCGCCGACAACGACCGATTGACCCGCACGGAAATGCATCCAACCGCGAGCTTCAGCTATGCAAAATGCATCTAAAGTCCTGATCCTTGGGCTTGGAGCGCTGGCGCTCGCCGCCTGCCATAAGCAGGCCGAGCAGAACGTGGCCGCGAACCAGGACCTCGCGATCGACGACAATCTCACCGCTGGGCAAATTCCCGCCAACGCCGAGATCGAGACCCTGCCGCCCGACGAAAGCAGCGAAACCTCGAACGGCGAGCTAAGCAAGGGCGACGACAACCCCGACGTCAATGACCTCGGCAACGGCGATTAGAGGAGAAGCGCGCCATGAAGCTCTATTTTGCGCCGGGCGCCTGTTCGCAGGCCCCCCACATCCTGCTGCATGAAATCGGCATCAGCCACGAGGCGGCGCGAGTCGACCTCAAGTCCCACACGCTGGAGGACGGCAGCTCCTATTATACTGTGAACCCGAAGGGCTCGGTTCCGGCGCTGCAATTAGACAGCGGCGAGGTCCTCACCGAGAATGCGGTGATCCTCCAATATCTCGGCGACCGCTCCGCCAGCGAGGTGCTTCCGCCGCTGGGCGATTTCCGGCGTTACCGAGTGCTGGAGGTGCTCAATTTCATCACCACCGAGCTGCACAAGCGCTTCGGCATCCTCTTCAACCCGGAAGCCAGCGACGAGACGAAGCAATTCGTCACCGCGGACCTCCGCAAGAAGCTCGACTATATCGACCGTCGCCTCGGCGATGGCCCATTCCTGTTCGGCGACACGCTGACTTTGCCCGACGTCTATCTGTTCGTGATCGCCCGCTGGACCGAGAAAATGATCGGCATCGACGAATGGCCGAACCTCGCCGCGTTCCGTGAGCGAATGCTGGGGCGCCCGTCGGTCAGACACGTGCTTCGGTTCGAGGGACTTCTGGAGCAAGAGCCGGCGTAAACGAGCCGCACTTGCTGCTAATCGAGCGCCGCCCTAGAGCGCCCGCGCAATGAGCCAGTTCGACCTCACCGACGACCAGCTCCAGATCCAGGAAATGGCGCGCAAGTTTACTGCGGACGCGATCACGCCCTTTGCGGCGGAGTGGGACGAAAAGCACATCTTCCCGCGGGACACGATCAAGGAAGCGGCCGAGCTCGGCTTCGGCTCGATCTATGTGTCCGAAGAGAGCGGCGGCATCGGCCTCGGTCGCTTGGAAGCGGCGTTGATCTTCGAAGCGATGGCCTACGGCTGCCCGTCGACCAGCGCCTTCATCTCCATTCACAACATGGTCTGCTGGATGATCGATCGGTTCGGATCGGCCGAGGTCAAGCAGAAATACCTGCCGTCGATGATCAGCATGGATCAGATGGGGAGCTATTGCCTGACCGAGCCGTCATCGGGCTCGGACGCGGCGGCACTCAAGACCAAGGCTGTCCGCGATGGCGATCATTATGTCGTCTCGGGCTCGAAAGCGTTCATTTCCGGAGGCGGCGCCAACGACGTGATGGTGGCGATGGTCCGCACCGGGGAGGAAGGCCCCAAGGGCATTTCGGCACTCGTCATCGAGAAGGATATGCCGGGCGTCAGCTTCGGGGCGCAGGAGCGGAAGCTCGGCTGGCATTCGCAGCCCACGTCGCAGGTCAATTTCGATGAGGTACGCGTGCCGGTCGCCAACCGCGTCGGCGGCGAAGGCGAAGGCTTTCGGATCGCGATGATGGGCCTGGACGGCGGCCGCCTCAACATCGGCGCCTGCTCATTGGGAGGGGCTCAACGGTGTCTGGACGAAGCGGTCAAATACACGAAGGAGCGCAAGCAGTTCGGCCAGGCGATCGCCGATTTTCAGGCGACCCAATTCACGCTCGCCGACATGGAGACCGAGCTGCAAGCGGCGCGATACTTGCTCTATGTCGCCGCGGCCAAGGTCACCGCCAACGCCCCCGACAAGACCAAGTTCGCGGCCATGGCGAAGCGGCTAGCGACGGATAGCGGCTCGTCGATCGTTGACCGCGCGCTGCAGCTCCACGGCGGCTACGGCTATCTAATGGACTATCCGATCGAGCGCTTCTGGCGCGACCTTCGGGTCCATTCGATCCTCGAAGGGACCAACCAGGTTATGCGGGTTATCGTCAGCCGGGACATGCTCCGCCAGTGACCGATGACGTCCTGATCTCGACCCAGGACAGGGTCGGGCGAATCCGCCTCAACCGCCCCAAGGCAATCCACGCGCTCAACACTCAGATGTGCGAGGCAATGAGCGCTGCGTTGCTCCGCTGGATGCATGACGACAGCGTCGAGGCTGTCATCATCGACCACGCAGAAGGCCGCGGTTTCTGCGCCGGCGGGGACGTGGTCATGATCGCGCGGAGCGGGAATGAGGACGCCGACGAGGCGAAACGCTTCTTCTTCGCCGAGTACCGCCTCAACCACCTGCTCTTCACCTACCCCAAGCCGACCGTGGCGATCATGGACGGCATCACCATGGGCGGCGGCGTTGGAATCTCGCTTCCGTGCGACTTCCGGATCGCGACCGAGAACACGCGTTTCGCGATGCCCGAGACCGGGATCGGCCTGTTTCCCGACGTCGGGGGCGGCTGGTACCTGCCGCGCCTTCCCGGCCGGGTTGGAGAGTTCATGGCGCTCACAGGGGCACGGCTCGACGGAGCCGAGTGCCAGTATCTCGGCCTCGCGACCCATTATGTCGATCAGGCGTCACTGGCTGACATGATCGACCGCGTCGCCACCACGCCGCAGCGGGTTCAGGGTCCGATCGGGACCTTCGCCGCCAACCCGCCCGAGGCGCGGATCGAACAGAGCCTGCCGCAAATCACCCGCTTCTTCGCCTCCGATCGGCTCGAGGAGATTCTCGCCGCGCTGACGTCCGACGAGAGCGACTGGGCGCAAACCGAGCTTGCGACGCTCAGAACCAAGAGTCCGCTGTCGTGCAAGGTCTCGCTCCGACTGATGGCCGAGGGCGCGAGGCGGACCAGCTTCGCCGACGAGATGAAGGCCGAATATGCGCTCGCCGGGCGGGTCGTTCGGACCCACGACTTCCGCGAGGGCGTTCGCGCCCTGCTGATCGACAAGACCGGCAATCCGCAATGGGATCCCGCGACGCCTGAGGAAGTCACCGACGAAATGCTCGACGTCCTGTTCGCGCCCCTGCCCGAAACCGAAGCGTGGACGCCGTTCCCGGAGACTGAATATGAGCGAGTATAACACCGTCCTTGTGGAACAGCGCGGGGCGGTGACGCTCGTCACGCTCAACCGCCCGCAGGCCCTGAATGCGCTGAACCGCGAGGTCCTGAAGGAGCTGATCGAGGTCTTCGGCGCCTATGACGCCGACCAATCACAGCACTGTTTGGTGCTGACGGGTTCGGAAAAGGCTTTTGCCGCAGGCGCGGATATCAAGGAGATGCAGCCGCAGGGCTTTGCGGACATGTATTCGGCGAACTTCTTCGCCGGCTGGGAGCAGGTCACGGCAACCCGCAAGCCGTGGATCGCGGCGGTCGCGGGCTATGCGCTCGGCGGGGGATGCGAGGTGGCGATGATGGCCGACCTGATCATCGCTGCTGATACCGCGAAGTTCGGGCAGCCCGAGATCAAGCTCGGAGTCACGCCCGGCATGGGCGGCTCGCAGCGAATGGCACTCGCGGTCGGCAAGGCCAAGGCGATGGACATGTGCCTGACCGGCCGGATGATGAATGCCGAAGAGGCGGAACGCTGCGGGTTGGTTGCTCGCGTCGTGCCCGCGGCGAGCCTCGTCGAGGAGGCGCTGAAGGTCGCCGAAAGTATCGCCGCAATGCCTCCGCTCGCGGCGATGGCGGTAAAGGAAATGGTCAATGCGGCGTTCGAAATGCCGCTGAACCAGGGCATTCGGTTCGAGCGACGGCTGTTTCACGGCCTGTTCGGGACCGAGGACCAGAAGGAAGGCATGGCCGCCTTTGTCGAGAAGCGGCCGGGTAAGTGGAAGGGACGCTGAGCCATGGCGAAAATCGCATTCATCGGACTGGGTCACATGGGCGGGGGAATGGCCCCCAACCTCGCCAAGGCTGGCCACGAGGTCCGCGCGTTCGACCTAGTCCCTGAAGCGGTCGACAAGGCCGCGCAGGGCGGCTGCTCGCCGGCCGGCTCCGCTGCCGAGGCAGTCAAGGACGCCGACGTGGTCATCACGATGCTTCCCGCGGCAAAACATGTCCGGGCGGTTTTCGAAAACGATGTCGCGCCCAATGCCAAGGCAGGCGCGCTGCTGATCGACTGTTCGACGATCGACGTCGCCAGCGCTCGCGAAGTGGGCACGGGATTGGGCGAACTCGGCTTCGACTTCGTCGACGCACCGGTTTCGGGGGGGATTGCAGCGGCGGCCGGCGGCACGCTGACCTTCATGGTCGGCGGCAGCGACGAAGCATTCGAGCGGGCCAAGACCTTTCTCGAACCAATGGCCAAGGCGGTCATTCACGCTGGTCACCTCGGCGCGGGCCAGGCGGCGAAGATCTGCAACAACATGATCCTCGGTGCGACGATGGCGGCGACCTGCGAGGGCTTCGTGCTCGCCCAGAAGCTCGGCCTCGACCCGCAGGTCTTCTTCGATATTTCGTCGAAGGCTTCGGGGCAGAGCTGGTCGATGACCAGCTACGCGCCGGTCCCAGGCGTCGGTCCCGACACGCCCGCGGACCACGATTATGAAGGCGGATTCGCCGCGGCTCTGATGCTGAAGGACTTGAAGCTCGCGGAAGAGGCGGCGCAGCATTCCGGAGCGTACACGCCGATGGGCGCCAAGGCCGAGGAACTGTACCAGCGCTTCGTCGACCGCGGCGGTGGGAACAAAGACTTTTCGGGCCTGATCAGGATGATCGACGACAGTTGGAAGGTGCCCCAGGAGTAAGGGGCTGATCGCTACTTGATCGCCGCTCGCCCGCAGCCCACATCGCACCCATGCTGATCCGCACTGAACAGACGCCCAATCCCGCGACGCGCAAGTTCCTGCCGGGGCAGAACGTGATGGACGCCGGCACCCGCGATTTCGCCGATGCCGACAGCGCGGAAGCGTCGCCGCTGGCGCGGGCGCTGTTCGACAGCGACTTGGTCGAAGGGGTGTTCTATGGCCGTGACTTCGTCTCGGTGACCGCGGCACCGGGCGTCTCCTGGACCGACCTCGAGCCGCTCGTGCTTGAGACCCTGCTCGATCATTTCGTGAGCGGCGCGCCGTTGTTCGCGCCAGGAACGGCTGCCGGAATCCACGTCGAAGCCGACAGCAGCTTTGAGGAAGATCCGGCCGATGCCGACATCATCGACCAGATCAAGGAACTGATCGAAACCCGGGTCCGTCCGGCGGTCGCCCAGGACGGAGGCGACATTGCATACAAGGGCTATCGCGACGGCCACCTGTACCTGTCCATGCACGGCGCCTGCTCCGGCTGTCCTTCGTCGACTGTGACGCTCAAGCGCGGAATCGAGAGCCTCATCCGCCATTACGTTCCCGAGGTGGAAAGCGTCGAAGCCGTCTGACCCCGCCTACAAAGCACTTTAACTTTCAGGGGCTTGCGGCGCCCGCCTGCATGTGACCACTATTCCGCCTATGCTTCTGGCTTTCGACACGTCGAGCGCCGCCTGCACCGCCGCCTTGTTCGACGGTTCGGGCGAGTGCATCGCGCGCGCTGATGAAGTCATCGGCCGCGGCCATGCCGAACGGCTCGTGCCGATGATCGCCGAGCTGATGGATGGCCGCGCTGCCTCCCACATCCTGGTCGGGGTTGGCCCCGGCAGCTTTACCGGAATACGCGTTTCGATCGCGGCCGCTCACGGTCTCGCGATTGGATGGGGGGCTGAACTCGCGGGCATGTCTTCGCTGGCCCTCCTGGCAGCGGGTGCTATCGCCGATGGCGAAGTTGCAGCGGCAGTTCTGGGCGGGCACGGCGAGTTGTTCGTCCAGCGGTTTGAGGCAGCGACGCTTCAGCCGACCTCCGCACTGCGCAACGCCGCGCCCGCCGAAGCCGCGGTCGACATTGCAGCGCCGCTGGTGGTGGGTTCCGGCGCCAAGGCCCTGATCGACGCCCGCGGTTGGGGCGAAGCCGTCGAGCTGTGGCCCTCCGCCGCGAACGCACTTCGCCTGCCTGTGGCGCTCAGGAGCCTCCAACCCAAGCCTGTCTATGCGCGCGCTCCCGACGCCAAGGTACGGGAGGCAGCGTAATGGCGACTGTCGAGCATAATGTGCGCGTCGAGCCGGGCAGCTCGAAGAGCATGGATGAAGTGATGGCGGTCATGGACCGGGCGTTCGGCAAGCGCTTCGGCGAGGCCTGGACTCGCTCGCAACTGGGCGGAATTCTTCCGATGGCCGGAGTATCCTTGATGCTCGCCCGGGAGGCGGACGGCGGCGAGACGATTGGCTTCTCGCTGGTTCGTTCGATCGCCGATGAAGCCGAACTGCTGCTGATCGCCGTCGCCCCCGACCACCATCGTCGCGGCATCGGTCGGTGCCTGCTCGATGACTTCTTGGAACGTGCGCGAAACGATGGAATAGCGCGCGTGCATCTCGAAGTTCGCGACGGGAATCCGGCGGTCGGGATGTATCGGTCGGCGGGGTTTTCCCCAGTTGGCCGCCGCCGCAACTATTACCGGGGACAGGACGGCAAGCGCTATGACGCGGTTACCCTCGCTTATAATCTTTAGTTAAGCCCATTTAATCTTAGTCTAGACTTGACGGACCGTTGCGCGCCTCAAATCGCAGGCGTAATAACATGAACTGTGCAATATTTGCTGCACTGCCTCTGCTCAAGTCAGGAACTAGTCTATGTCTGAAGCTGAAAGTGGCGAAGACACGCTGCTGACGCTGACGGCGGACATCGTCGCCGCTCACGTCAGTAATAATAGCGTTGCCGTCAATGATTTGCCGAATCTGATCCAGAACGTCCACGCCGCCTTGTCCGGTATTTCGGGTAGGCGCGCCGCTGCGGAGCCGAAGCCCGAGCCGAAGGTTTCGATCCGCTCCTCGATCAAGCCGGACTATATCGTCTGCCTCGAAGACGGGAAGAAACTGAAGATGCTCAAACGGCATCTGATGACCCATTACAACATGACTCCCGATCAATATCGTCAGAAATGGGGACTTTCCGCCGACTATCCGATGGTCGCGCCGAATTATGCCGAGCAGCGTCGGACGCTCGCCAAGTCGATCGGACTCGGCACCAAGCGTCGGCGGACTCGGGGCGGGAAGTAATCGCTCGCTGGACGTTGGCCTGCTGCATACCTAATTTGGCCGAATGACGCGGACGATCGACATCGAGACCCTGTGCGCCGACAAGGGACTTCGCATCACCGAGCAGCGCAAGACCATCGCGCGGGTGCTCGGTGATAGCGAAGATCATCCGGACGTCGAGACCCTGCACGCGCGCGCCGCGGCCGTTGACCCCAACATTTCGATCGCAACGGTGTATCGCACCGTCCGCCTGTTCGAAGAGGCCGGGATTCTCGAGCGCCACGAATTCGGCGACGGCCGGTCTCGCTATGAAGCGGTGTCAGAAAACCATCACGACCACCTGATCGACGTCGAGACCGGCAAGGTCATCGAGTTCGCCGACGATGAGCTCGAAGCGCTGCAGAAGCGAATCGCCGAAAAACTGGGCTTCCGGCTGGTCGACCATCGCATGGAGCTATACGGCGTCTCGCTTACCCGCGGCCGATAAGGCACCCGCCATTCGCATGAACTGGCGCGCGCTTGTGCGCATCATCGTCGTGCTCCTGCTGTTTGCAGGGGCGGCGCCGATGCATATCCTTGCGAAGGCGCTGTTCGGCCGCTCGGGCTGGCCCCCGCGCTTTCTGAGGGCAGCCGCCTGGATTCTCGGTGCCCGGGCCAGTCTCGTCGGCGTTCGGCCCGGCCGTCACACGCTCCTCGTTGCCAATCATACGAGCTGGTTCGACATCCTCCTGCTCGGCGGCTTTGTCGGCAGCGCGTTCGTGTCGAAGGATGAACTCGGGCACCCGCTGATCCACTGGCTCGCCGACCAGAACGGCACGACCTACGTCAAGCGAACCCACGTCAAGGGCGCCAGGGATCAGGCGCTGGCGGTGGCGAAAGCGCTCAAAGGCGAGAAGCCGGTCACTGTATTTCCCGAAGGGACGACCGGACCGGGTACCTATCTGCTTCCGTTCCGCTCAAGTTTGCTGGAAGCCGCGAATTATGCGGCGAAGGACGTGGAGGTCCGACCGGTTGCGATCGACTATGGCGAGGCGCGCTCGGAATTCGGCTGGTTCGATCAGGAGCCGGGTAAGGACAATGTGCTACGC
>DASSIU010000245.1:0-2400 GCA_035691585.1 Sphingomicrobium sp.
CGCGGGCCGAGGGGCGACGCGCGACTGGATGCCGATCAGCCAGATTGACCGCGACATGGTGCGCGCCGCGATCGCTGCCGAGGACGGAAAGTTCTGTTCACATCACGGCTTCGACGTCCAAGCCATTGAAAATGCAATGCAGCGCAATGCGTCCGGTGGTCGCATCCGTGGTGGATCGACGATCAGCCAACAGACCGCGAAGAATGCCTTCCTTTGGCAGGGGGGCGGCTACGCCAGGAAAGGCGTCGAAGCCTGGTTCACCTTCCTGATCGAACATCTGTGGGGAAAGCGGCGGATCATGGAGGTTTACCTGAACCTCGATGAGACGGGCATGGGCACTTACGGAGTCAATGCCGGGTCGCTGCGCTACTTCGGCCACGACGCGAGCGCGATGACGCCGACGGAGGCTGCGCGCCTGGCGGCTGTCTTCCCGCTGCCCAAGAAGCGCGGTGCGGTTGCTCCCCAGGGCTTTACCCGCCGCTACGGCAATATCATTGCTGCACGCATTCCGATCGTCGCCCGAGACGGCCTGGACGCGTGCATCTATCGGGGAATGGTTGCTCCGGTCAGCAAGGCTCCGCCTCCGGTCGCCAAAAAGCCCCGGCCTATCCCCGGCGAGGAATTCGAGACGGCCAAGCCCCTCCCGCCGATCGAAACTCCAGTGCAAGAGGTGCCAGGCGCGGGAGATCAAGTGACGTCGCCGGAGCAGCAAGAGCAATCGTCTCCGACGAACGCGTCGTCCACGGAACCCGGCAACGGCTTCTAGGCTTTGCGCCGAACGGTTAGTGACGAGGGCTTCGCGACTGGAACGGCGCCTCTCCCCCGTCCGTTGAAGCCATCGGATCCAGGCAAGGAGGAGTCTATGGCCACGCGTACCCAAAGCCGCGCCTCAAATCGTTCGAGCTCGAGTGGCAGCAGCGGCAGCCGAAGTGCATTTTCGTGGGGTGAAGGGGCCGGTCCGATCATTGCCGCTGCGCTAGGCGGCGCGGCGATCGGCTTCGCCGCAAACTATGGCCGCAAGGCGCTGATGCAGGGCCTGGAAGCGGCCACCGGCGACTGGGACGAAATCCTCACCGCTGAGCATCGCATGGCGCTCGATACCTTCGACAAGATGCTGGCGACCGACGAGAGCCAGACGTTCAAGCGCAAGATGCTGTTCATGAAGCTGTGCCACGCGCTCGACAAGCACGCGCACGAGGAAGAAATGGTCGTCTATCCCGCGCTGCGCGAAGCCAATGAGGCCGCCGACGCAGATCATCTCGAGCACGAGCATGGCTATATCAAGACGTTCATCTTCGAATTGAGCGAGATGGGTCCCGAGGGATCCTACTGGCTGGAGAAGGTTCGCGAGTTCCGCCAGCTCGTGGCCGAACATGCGCGGATGGAGGAGCGGCAGGTCTTCCCCAGGTTCAAGCAAGAGATGGACGAGGAGCAGAACGCCCACATCACGAGCCTCGTGAACCGGGACGGCTTCTGGATGGCGTGAGCCTAGCCGACGAGGGCGAGCTTCGGCGGTTCCTGGGCGGACAGCTCGACGCTCCCCTCGCCAGCGATCCGCTCGATTTGGGCGGCAAGCTCTGCGTCGAGCGCAAAGTCGCGACCTGCGATAATCACCGCTTCGCCTCCCGAAGAGGTGGGGACGATCAGGCGAACCAGACCGTTCGAGCCTCGCGCCTCGGACAGCTGCCGCGCCACCTCGTCCGGAAGCTTCGAGGCCGCGAGTCTGATGGTCATCTGTAACCGGGTCCGCTTGGCGAGATCGGTGAGGAGCTGGAGGCGCTTGATCGTGACCCGCGGGCTTTCGTCCCCGGCACGTCGGTCCAGCTCAACCGTGAGGAGGCCGCACTGCCCGCCTTTGGCCGCCGCCTCGAGCGCCGCCGTCACCTCATCGTCAAACGCCGTCGCGATGAACTGGCCGCTGCTGTCGCTCAACGTCGCCATCATGTAGCGGCGGCCTTTGGCAGAGGTTCGCCAGCGTGCTTCCTCGACGAGGCCGGCCATGGTCGAAGCCACCCGCTCGCCCTCTGGCACGCTGGTCTCCGTGATTTCCGCGAAAGTCTTGACCTTGTGCGCGGCGAGCAGGTGACGCGCCGAATCCACCGGATGTGCGGAGAAATAGAAGCCGAAGGCTTCGCGCTCGGCGGCCATGCGCTGCGCCAGCGACCAGGATGCATCTCGCGGAAGCCGGATCGGCGCTGCTTCGGCCGAATTGGTACCGAAAAGTCCCGCCTGGCCGCTCTCGCGTTGCTCCTGGGCACTCGCTGCATGCGCGAGGATTGTCTCGGCTGCGGCAAAAATGGCGGCTCGATCCGGCTTGATGCTGTCGAAAGCGCCGCTGGCGGCGAGGCTCTCGAGCTGCCTGCGGTTGAGCAGCCGCGGATCTACCCGCGCCGCGAAATC
>DASSIU010000246.1:0-5347 GCA_035691585.1 Sphingomicrobium sp.
GGCACGCTTCGGTGGGTGCGGCCGTTGCACGGCATCGTCGCGATTCTCGGTGACGAAATTGTACCAGTCGAGATTGACGGCATCGTCTCCGCGGCGACGACCGTGGGTCATCGGTTCCACCATCCCGGGGCGATCACCGTCGGCGGAGCGGCGGACTATGTCGAGAAATTGCGCGCCTGCCATGTGATCGTCGACCAGCAGGAGCGCGAGCGGTTGATCCGCGACGGGGCGAAGGCCGTTGCGAAGAAGGCGGGCCTCTCGCTGCTCCCCGACGAAGGCCTGGTCGTGGAAAACGCAGCGCTGACGGAGTGGCCGGTTCCGTTGCTCGGCCGGTTCGACCCCGAGTTCCTCGACGTTCCGCGCGAAGTGATCGTGCTCACCATGCGGACCAACCAGAAATATTTCGCGTGCACGAACGACGAGGGCCTGCTCGCCCCGGCTTTCGTCTGCGTGGCCAACGTCGCGGCGAACGATGGCGGCGAGGCGATTGCCGAGGGCAATGCGCGGGTGCTCGCCGCACGCCTCGCCGACGCGCGCTTCTTCTGGGAGCAGGACCTCAAGATTCCGCTCGAGGAGCAGGCAAAGAAGCTGGACGGAATCATCTTCCACGAGAAGCTGGGGACGGTCGCTGACAAGGTCGACCGCGTCGCCAAGCTCGCGCGCTGGTTGGTCGAGAGTGGCGTCGTCAAAGCCGATGCGGACCAGGTCGAAAGCGCCGCGGGGCTCGCAAAGGCGGACCTCGTCACTGGGATGGTCGGCGAGTTCCCCGAGCTCCAGGGCGTCATCGGCGGCTATCTCGCCGAGGCGCAGGGCGAGCCGCAGGCCGTCGCCGACGCCGTCCGCGACCACTACAAGCCGGTGGGGCAGGAAGATGAAGTGCCGGCCACGCCGGTGACGGCGGCGGTCGCGCTGGCTGACAAGCTAGATTCGATTGCCGCGTTCTTCAGCATCGGGCTCAGGCCGACCGGTTCGAAGGATCCGTTCGCACTTCGACGGGCCGCGATTGCCTCGATCGAAATCGTCGTTCGGAACGGTTTGCGCCTTGGCCTCACCCGGGCATTGCGCGGGGCGCTCGCGAACAGGGCGGGGCAGGCCGCCGACTCCGCAACTGCCCATCGGCTGGACCGGACCGCCGACGAGTTACTCGATTTCTTCGCCGACCGCCTGAAGGTTCAGCAGCGTGAAGCAGGGGTTCGTCACGATTTGGTCGATGCGGTATTTGCACTGGGCGGAGAAGATGACCTCGTGCGGCTGCTATCTCGCGTGAATGCTCTTCAGGAGTTCGTCGAGACGGAGGAAGGGGCGGACCTGCTCACCGCCTACAAACGCGCGGCGAACATCCTGAAAAGGGAGAGTTGGAGCGGTCAGACGGCAAATTCCGCCGCAGATTCAGCCGCGGAGCTTCCACAGGAGCAGGCGCTCCTTGCCGCGCTCGACGCCGCCGAGTTGAAGGCTTCGGTCGCTGTTGACGCCGAGGACTTCACCGCTGCCATGGCGGCTTTGGCCACGCTGCGAGGGCCAATCGACGAGTTCTTCGACCATGTGACGGTGAACGATCCTGACCGCGCGAAACGCGAACGCCGGCTCAACTTGCTGATGCGCTTCCGCGACGCGGTGAACCGGGTCGCCGACTTCTCGAAAATCGAAGGTTAGAGCGAGCGAACCTCGCCGTCGCCGGGCTCGCGCGGGTCGCGGATAGCGGCGGCGCGCAGCGAGTCTCGTTCGCGCCATTCCTTCTCGCGATCTTCCCATTCGCGGGCGCGTTGCTCGTGCGCTCTCTCGAGCTCCTTCCTGCGGTCGACCTCCGCGTCGTAGCGCGTCTTCCACTTGCGCCGGCCGCCGGCGGTCAGGAACACGCCGATCAGCAGCCCGAGGAGGAAAACGAGCGCGCAGATCGCCCACAGGTTCGGATCGGTCGTGATGTTCATCTCGCTTCCCCAACGACAATGGAACCGCGACGACTACGCCTGAGCGTGCCGCCGCGTTCCAATCGAGTCGCTTCGCTTACTTCCCGTGGAGGAAGCTGTCGTTGATCGAGCAGCTGGCGGGGCCAAGGATGACGACGAACAGGGTGGGAAGAATGAAGAGGATGAGCGGCACGGTCATGATCGCCGGCAGGCGGGCCGCTTTTTCCTCGGCCCTCATCATGCGTTGGTGACGGAACTCGGCCGACAACACGCGCAGCGCGCTGGCCAGCGGTGTACCGTATTTCTCGGTCTGGATCATGGTCGTGACGACGCCGCGCACCGCCTCGAGGTCGACACGGTTGGCAAGATTCTCAAACGCGTTGCGGCGCTCGTTCAGGAAGCCGAGCTCGATGGCCGTCAGCCCGAACTCGTCGCCGAGCTCCGGATAAGCCTTGCCGAGCTCCTTCGACACGCGGTTGAAGGCGGCATCGACTGTCAGGCCCGCCTCGGCGCAGATCACCAGCAGGTCGAGCGCGTCGGGCAAGCCCTTGCGAATGGCGTGGCTGCGCTTGGTGACCTTGTTCTTCAGCCAGATGTCCGGCGCCTTGTAGCTGCCGATCAATACGCCCGCGACAGTCGCGTAACGGCGGAACCACGACCACTCAGGGAAGTAGTGCATGACATAGAGCATGACGACGGCGGCGATGCCGATCACGACCGGCAGCACAAACCGCGCGAAGATGATGAAGAAGGCGAGGTCCTTGGTCCGGATGCCAGCCTGCATCAGCCGCAGCTGGGTCTTCTTGACCTGGTCATCCTGAAGCATCTTGAACTGCGACAGGAGCTGGCGGACGTTGTCCGCGGCCTGGTTGCGGTTAGTGAGCTTCTTGCGCTTGTTGGTCGAGGCGACGATGCCGGCCTTCAACTGCTCGCGGCGCTCGTTTAGCGCCTTGACGCGCCGCGCCATCGGATCCTTGACCGTCGTCGCCGCATAGATGGCGAGCATCACCGCCATGGTCGCCACGGCGCTTAGAATCGTCGCGATCCAGATGACATCGAAGCCGAGGAGATGTGGGCCTGAAGAGGGCACAGCCTGCATGGTTGAATTCGCCTCCCTCAGATCTCGAAGTTGACCATCTTGGCCATGATGAGCGCGCCGATGCCCATCCAGACCATGCCGCCGATGCCGGCGACCTCAAGCCGCTGGTCGCTGAAGAAACCCTGCATGTAATGCGGGTTGATCATGTACACGAGCGCGAAGACAATGAACGGCAGAGCGCCCACGATGTAGGCCGAAGCCTTCGATTCCGAGCTCATCGCCCGGATCTTGAGCTTCATCTGCGCACGCTTCCTCAGCACATCGGCCAGGTTGGACAGCGTCTCCGCGAGGTTGCCGCCGGTCTCGCGCTGGATCGCGAGCGTGATGACGAAGAACTGGAACTCGGGCGTACCAAGGCGGTCCGCGGTGTCCTGGAGCGCAGCTTCCATGGTGCGGCCGATCTTCATCTTGTCGGACACCATGCGGAATTCAACACCGACGGGTCCCTGGATTTCGCCGGCGACAATGCCGAGAGTCTCGGTAATCGGCAGGCCCGAACGAAGGCCGCGAACCATCAGCTCGATGGCGTCGGGGAAGTTCGTCGTGAATTTGTTAACGCGGCGCTTGATCATCTTGCCGATGACGAAGTGCGGAACTCCGACGCCACAGAACAGTCCCAGCATCAGGGAAAGCAGAAACGGAGCGCCGCGTATCTTTAGAGCGATCGTCACGAAGACGATCGTCCCGAGACAGATCGACGCATATTTGACGAGGGTGATGTCCTTGCCGGTCTGTTCCAGCCGCTGACGCAGCAAAGCCGGTTTCGGGATCAGGCTCGATGCATAGCCCTCGAACTTGCTCGCGCGCTCGGCGAACAGCTTCCGGA
Source organism: Sphingomicrobium sp. (assembly GCA_035691585.1). Classification (GTDB taxonomy): domain Bacteria; phylum Pseudomonadota; class Alphaproteobacteria; order Sphingomonadales; family Sphingomonadaceae; genus Sphingomicrobium. Next base: position 3,833 of record DASSIU010000246.1, read on the forward strand.
TCTGCGCCTGGGCGTTGCCCGCGATCGCGTCGCCGTGGCGCTCCTTAATGAGCTCCATGCGCCGCTTGAGGTTTTTCGAGGCCGACGGGCCGCTCATCGCCGTGAAGACGAGGAAGAGCGCGCCGATGCCGCCGATGATCAGTAGCCACAAGAGCATACTATCCAATGCCTCTCACTCTGACGCGCCGGCACCCCCGCTGGGCGCCGATGCAGCACTTCGCTTACGCAGCCTTGTCTTTGGGCTTCGAAAGCATGGACTTCAGGTTGCCAACCAGCGACTTGCTGCCGGTCGCCGCCGCATCCGGCGCCGAGCCTTCTTCACTGGCATGGTTGAGCACCATGCCGGACAGCGCATTGAACGGCGTCGCGAGCTTGCCGCTAGCGACCTCCGCCATCGGCTTGCCGAGCTTGGCGGCCTGAGCGGCGACCTTCGAGTCGTACGGGAAGACGACATCGACCGAACGCTCGATCGACTGTTCGAAATCCTTGCGGCTGATTTCCAGCGCGCCGCCCGATGGCACCTTGTTCGCAACCACGATGACCTTGGTCTGGGGCGCATTCGACTTGAGCCAGGCCAGAACCCGGATCGTGTCGCGCGTTGCCGCCAGTGTCAGCTCCGCGACCACGACGGCGACGTGCGCGTCGTGCACCAGGTGCGGATACTGGATCAGCATCTGACGCGGCAGGTCGAGAACGGTCGACTCGAACGCGTTCCGCATCTCCTCCTGAAGCTGGAAGAACGCAGTTCCGTCGGTGACCAGCGGCTGGTGGATCGGCGCTTCCGCCGACAGTACCGAAAGACGCTCGTTGGCTCTCACCATCGCGCGCTCGATGAACAGGCCATCGATGCGGCTCGGGTTCTCGATCGCGTCGGTGAGGCCACGGCCAGGCTCGAGGTCGAGCGCCAGAGCGCCGGTGCCGAAGTGAACGTCGAGGTCGAGCAGCGCGGTCGAGCGGCGCGCCTTCTCTCCGAACAGCCAGGCGAGCGAGGTCGCGATGGTCGACGCGCCGACGCCGCCGCGGACGCCGACCACGGCGGCCATGACATGCGGACGATCGGCCTGAGTTTCGCCGCGAGGACCCGAAAGGATCATCTGGGCGTGCGCGAACGTATCGCGCAGCTGGTCGACCGTAAACGGCTTGAGCAGGTAGTCGTGGATGCCGCTGGCGACGAGGTCGCGATAGAGGCGCACGTCGTTGACGGTGCCCGAAGCAATCACGATCGTTCCGGGCTCGCAGACTTCCGCGAGCGCGTTGATGTCGTTGAGCGGATCCGCAGACTCCGAGAGGTCCACGAACAGGATGTTCGGGCTCGCCGAGACCGACAGCGACTGGACCGCGTTACGAAGCCCACCCTTGTTGACCTTCTCCGGAGACCAGCCGTGCTCGACCGCGACCGGCCGCAGCATGTCGGCGGTCGCATCGTCCGAGACAAAGGCGGTGAACGGGTCACGCAGACCCGCGCGTGCCTGGAACGGAGCGTTCATTACTTGCCTCCCTTGGTGCTCACGTCCA
>DASSIU010000247.1:0-9949 GCA_035691585.1 Sphingomicrobium sp.
CCGCGGGTATAGCCGATGTTCCGCGGCGAGTACCCGCTGCTCCAGGGTCGCGGACGTGTCGCCCGGTTCGATCGGCACCTCGACCTGACCGAGCACCTCGCCGGCGTCCAGTTCCTCGGTGACGACATGGACCGAGCACCCGCTGACAAGGTCTCCGGCCTCGATCGCTCGCGCATGCGTGTCGAGCCCTCGGTATTTCGGGAGCAGAGAAGGGTGGATGTTGACGATCCGCCTCTGCCATTCGCCGACGAACCAGGGGGAAAGAATGCGCATGAACCCCGCGAGCGCGATGGTGCCGACGCCATACTCGTCGAGGGACGAACTCAACCGTCGGTCGAATTCTTCCTTGTCGATGCCTTTGCTGTTCTGAGCCCAGGTCGAGAGAGCACGATCGCGAGCCCATTGGAGGCCCGGCGCATCGATTTTGTTCGACGCGACCAGTGCAACGTCATAGCCGCTTGCCCGTTCGACCAGCGCGCGCATATTGCTGCCTCGACCGGAAATCAGGATTGCCACGCGCCTCGGGTCACGCATTGTGAGTTACGGACCAGTCCTTGCCCGAATTCCAGACAGCGGCGGTTCCCGCCACCGTGCAGCCTCGCTGACCATCCTCAATTCGGCCGATCTCGAAGACGTCTTCCTCGGTGACACTTTCCAGTTCGCGAACGATCTCGTCGGCAGAATCGCGAGAGACGATCACCGCCATGCCGATTCCGCAGTTGAACGTCCGTGCCATCTCTTCGGGCGCGATCCGTCCTCCTTGCTGTATCAGAGAGAAAATGGCCGGCAGCGCCCACTGGCCGGCATCTACGATGGCGTGACAACCTTCGAGTAAAACTCTCGGAATATTCTCGAGAAGTCCTCCGCCGGTGATATGTGCCAGGCCCTTGATCCGTCGCTGTTGCACAAGAGGAAGCAGGCGTCGGACATATATCGTCGTCGGCTCGAGCAGTGCTTCACCCAGCGATGTGCCGAGGCTCGGAAAGGCGTCTTCAATGTCCCATTGCTGATCGGCGATAATCCGTCGGACGAGCGAGAAGCCGTTGCTGTGCACCCCCGAGCTGGCGAGACCGAGGATGACATCACCGGGCTTGATCTCGGCTCCGGTCAAAACCTTGTCCCGCTCCACGGCACCGACGCAAAAGCCCGCAAGGTCATAGTCGCCTTCGGCGTACATGCCCGGCATCTCCGCCGTCTCGCCCCCGATCAGTGCGCAGCCAGCCTGTCGGCAGCCCTCCGCGATGGAGGCAACGACTTCTGCGGCGATATCGTTGTCCAGCTTCGCGCAAGCGTAATAATCGAGGAAAAACAAAGGTTCAGCGCCCTGGACGATGAGATCGTTGGCGCACATCGCGACCAGGTCGATTCCAACGCCGTCATGACGCCCCACTTCGATGGCCAGCTTGAGCTTGGTCCCAACGCCATCATTCGCGGCGACGAGCAGGGGATCGTCATATCCCGCCGCCTTCAGGTCGAAAAATCCGCCGAATCCTCCGAGCTCGGCGCTTGCGCCGGGCCGCGCGGTTGAGCGGGCTAGCGGCCCAATGGCTTTCACCAGCGCATTTCCGGCGTCGATCGACACGCCGGCATCCTTATAGGTTAGGCCCATTCCCAATCCGTTCGGCCTGAGCTTGTCGAAGGCCCGTCCTTCTTCTTCGCACAGGAAACCCAGCCCTTCGACTTTGCTCGGGGCAAGCGGGATGAGGCTGCTACCCACATCCCGCTTGGATTTCCACGCCGTTGTCGCCAAAAGACCCAGCGCATGCTCCGCCGCCGACTTGCCGTCCTGTTTGTCCTCCTCATCGCCTTCGCCGGCATTGGCGGGGCCGTCTACGCGCAACTTGAAAGCACGGACCGCGGCATCCTCCCCCTCGACACCACCAACACGCTCGAGATCGGCGGAATCCACGTCGATGTCGGCGGGCCCGATGCTCAGACTGCTCGCTACGCCGGGTGGCGCATCGCTCAGCGGCAGGGCTTCAGGATGTTGTGGGCCAAGATGCACAACGCCCCAATCAGCGAAGCGCCGAACCTGCCCGATGGAACGCTCGACCAGATCGTGAGCTCGATCAACGTCGAGCACGACCAGATCGGGCCCAACCGTTACATCGCCGACCTTGGCGTCGAGTTCGACCAGGCGCGGGCGGCCCCGTTTCTCGGCGTCGAAGGTGGCGATATCCAGCGTTCGGTGCCCATGCTGCTGGTTCCGATTACGGTTTCGGCCGGCACAGCGACAACCGTCGAACTGCGGAACGCATGGCAGCGCGCCTGGGCCCAGTTTCGGACCTCGCAAAGTCCGATCAATTACGTCCGGATTAGCGGAATGGGCGCCGACCCGATCCTGATCAACGCCGCCCAGACTCACCGTCCGGGTCGCGGCTGGTGGCGCAACCTCCTCGACATGTACGGAGCGTCGGACATTCTCGTCGCGGAAGTCCAACTGCAGCGGCTTTATCCGGGCGGGCCCGCGAGGGCGCGATTCATTGCCAGACACGGGCCCGACGATGAAATTGTCGGAGGGTTCACGCTGACGGCCGCGAGCAGTGACGGCATCGCCGCCATGATGGCCCAAGGCGCTCAGCAAATGGACCAGCTCTTCGCCCAGGCGCTCGCCTCGGGACGATTGACGCGCGATTCGTCGCTCGATCTGCCGCCGCCGCCGGCGCTTCCTCCTCCGCTCGAGCAAAAAACTGCAGCGCCAACGAATCTCGTCAATTCGTTCCAGGTCCAGGTCACCGGGAAGAACGTCAATTTCTACAATTTCGCGATGGCACACCTTCGGACACTTGCGGGCGTTGAATCGGCCACGCCTCAGCAAATCAATCCCGGCGGGACCAGCTACATCCTGGTGAAATACAAAGGCGACCTTTCGCAGCTCGCCTCGGCGCTTAGCGGTCGAGGATGGGTGGTCGACTTGGCCAACGGCTCAGTTGTGAAAATCCATTCCGACTCGGACAAGCCTCCGGCGATGCCGCCTCCTCCGGTGCAACCACCGGTCGCTACCCCGACTCCGGCACAGCCGCCAAAGGGGGCGGGCGCCCCGACAGGGACAATACAGTGAAGCAGGGGCCGGACCAGATCGCGCTCCCGCTCGACTGGCCCCAGAGCGACGGCGACTCCCGGTTCATCGTGTCTGATGCAAACCGAGAGGCGTTCGAGCATTTCCGGAAGTTCAGCCTGTGGCCGGTGAAGGCGACGGTCCTCACCGGGCCTCGACGGTCGGGCAGGACCTTGCTCGCCAGGACCTTCGTGGAACGGGTAGGCGGTCGCCTGTTCGACGAAGCCGACCAGCGGGACGAAGAGGAACTTTTCCATGCCTGGAACGAGGCGCAGGATAGCGGCCGTCCGCTGATCATGGTCGCCGACGAGGTGCCGCCGACCTGGACTCCGCGGCTGCCCGACCTGAAGACTCGACTCGCGGTCACGCCCATTGCGCGGATCGGGCACCCCGATGACGCATTGTTCGCCGCCCTGATCCAACTTCACTTCGCGGACCGCGGCCTGCACATTCCCGGCGAAGCGCTGCGGTTTATAGCCGAGCGGCTGCACCGCGATTACTGGACCGCCGAGCGGGCGGTGGAGGCCGTCGACCGCTATGCCATCGCCGAGCGGGCGCGGCTTTCGTTACCGACGATTCGGCGAGCGCTGATCGACGCGAGGATGATCGGCGAGGCTGCCTAGCCGCAGTTGACAGCCGTCACCCTGCGATCGCCGCCCAGCCGCACGGTGACCCGGTCCTGGCGGTAGTCCATGGTCAGCATCACGCCCGGGGGCGCCCAACGGAGAACAACGGCGTGAGTCTCGCGTAGGATCGCCGCACCGACGTCGGCCGTTGCGGTCCGACCGACGAACTGAGTGGCATTCGTGATCCGGCACCGATGTCCAGGCGTAAATCCATGCACCGGAGGTTGAGCGACGGCACAAGCCGCGAGGAGCAGCGGGCTGGCCAGTGCCAGCCTAAGCATCCACTGTTTCCCTCGCGACAACCCGACTCATCTTGAGCTTGCCGCTTTCGATTCCGAAGGCGAGGCGGCCCTCAACGAGGTCGAGTGCATCCTTGCCGAATTGTTCGAACCGCCAACCGCTGAGGATGTTCAGGTTCTTGCGGACCCCCGCGGCTAGCGCCTCGAGATCGTCGGAGCGGGCGATCAGACGCGCGGCAACGCCAGTCTCCTTCGCCCGGATCTTGAGGAGGAGCTTGAGCAGGTCGCTGACCAAGGCGGCGTCCTTGGTGAGGCCTGGTCGACGGGGCTCGCGATCGGGTAATTCGTCTGGCCCGAGCGGTTTTGAATTGTGGATCGCAGCCATCAGCCGGCCACCGATATCATTGGTTCTCCAGCCAGCCGACAAGCCGCGCACGCGACCCAGATCGTCCTGGCTCTTGGGCGGATGGAGAACGATCTCGTTCAGTGTGTCATCCTTGACGATCCGTCCGCGTGGCAGGTTCTTCGACCGGGCCTCGGTCTCGCGCCAGCCGGCCAGCGCCTTCAGGCGCCCTAGCACAGCCGGGTTGCGGCTCGGGAGCTTGAGCCGTTTCCACGCATCTTCGGGAGGAAAGGCAAAGCTCGACGGGTCGGCAAGGCGCTCCATCTCTTCGTCCAGCCACGCACCGCGACCGGTTTTCTTCAGTTTCTCGATCATTCGGGGGAACACCGTGGCAAGGTGCGTCACATCGGCGATCGCATAGTCGATCTGGCGCTTGTCGAGCGGTCTACGGCTCCAGTCGGTAAAGCGCGCCCCTTTGTCGAGACTATGGCCGAGCAGACTCTCGATCAGGTTGGAATAACCGATCTGCTCGCCGTGGCCGAGCGCCATGGCCGCGATTTGCGTGTCGAACAGAGGGTGGGGGACCTTCCCGGTGAGATTGTGGATAATCTCCAGGTCCTGCCCGCCGGCATGGAAAACTTTCAGCACATCGGGATTGCTCACGAACAGATTGAGCAGGGGCTTCATGTCGAGGCCCTCCGCCTTTGGATCTATTGCCGCAGCTTCCTCGCTGCTCGAGACCTGGATCAGGCACAAGTCGGGCCAATAGGTGTTCTCGCGCATGAACTCGGTGTCCACGGCGATGAATGGGTGCTGGGAGAGTCGGTCGACGAGGGCCTTCAGGTCTTCGGACTTGGTAATCAGAGGATGGATACGCATGATTCTGCGGCGGCTTTAGCGGCGGCTTGCCGGGTTGACAAAAAGCTTTGCTGCATCGAAGCGCGGCGCGCGCTTTTCTCCACAATTTTCTGCGTAGCGAGCCGAATTGATCATGCACGCCTATCGGACCCACACCTGCGCCGACCTGCGTGTCGGCAACGTCGGCGAAACGGTTCGCCTGTCCGGTTGGGTGCACCGAAAGCGCGATCACGGACATTTGCTGTTCGTCGATCTGCGCGACCATTACGGAATTACCCAGATCGTCACGGACACGGATTCGCCCGCGTTCAAGACGCTGGATCGCATCCGCGTGGAGTCCGTGGTTACAGTCGAAGGCGAGGTCGTCGCGCGCTCCCCTGAAACGGTCAATCCAAGCATCCCGACCGGCGAGATCGAAGTTCGCGCCGGTGGGGTGACGGTTCAGTCCGCTGCCGCAGAACTGCCCATGCCGGTCGCCGGCGAGCAGGATTACCCGGAAGACATCCGGCTCAAGTACCGGTACCTCGACCTGCGTCGCGAGCAGATCCACGGTAATATCATCCTGCGCTCGGCGGTGATCGCCTCGATCCGCCGCCGGATGATCGAGCAGGGATTCACCGAGTTCCAGACACCGATCCTGACCGCTAGCTCGCCGGAGGGCGCCCGGGACTATCTTGTCCCGAGCCGGATACATCCCGGTAAGTTCTACGCGCTCCCGCAGGCGCCGCAGATGTTCAAGCAGCTGATCATGGTCGCGGGATTCGACCGTTATTTCCAGATTGCGCCCTGCTTTCGCGACGAGGATGCGCGCGCCGACCGCAGCCCGGGCGAATTCTACCAGCTCGATTTCGAGATGAGCTTCGTCACCCAGGAAGACGTCTTCCAGGCGATCGAGCCAGTTTTGTCGGGCGTGTTCCAGGAATTCGCGAATGGCCGGACGGTGACTCCCGCGGGCCAGTTCCCCCGAATCCCCTACAAGGAAGCGTTGCTCAAATATGGCACCGACAAGCCGGACCTGCGCAATCCGCTCGTGATCAGCGACGTCGGAGAACAGTTTAAAGGCTCCGGGTTCGGCCTGTTCGCGGGAATCGTGGACAAAGGCGGAGTCGTACGCGCCGTTCCCGCCCCGGGCACGGCCGATAAGAGCCGCAAGTTTTTCGACGACATGAACGAATGGGCACGGGGCGAGGGATTTGCCGGATTGGGGTATGCAACCCGGAAAGGCGGCGAGTGGGGCGGACCGATCGCCAAGAACCATGGCGAGCAAGCCATGAACAATCTGGCCGACGAGATGGGCCTCGGTCCGAATGACGGAATCTTCTTCGCCGCAGGAAAAGAGGAGGAAGCCGCGAGGCTCGCGGGACTTGCCCGCACTCGCGTCGCCGAGCAGCTCGACCTCATCGAGAAGGACGCGTTCCGCTTCTGCTGGATCGTCGACTTCCCGATGTACGAATATAATGAAGAGCAGCAGAAGATCGACTTCAGCCACAATCCCTTCTCGATGCCGCAGGGCGAGATGGAAGCGCTGGAGACTAAGGATCCGCTCGACATCCTCGCGTGGCAATATGACATTGTCTGCAACGGCGTGGAGCTGAGCTCGGGAGCGATCCGGAACCACCGACCGGACATCATGTACAAGGCATTCGAAATCGCCGGCTACTCGCACGAGGAGGTCGACACGAACTTCTCGGGAATGATCAATGCCTTCAAGTTCGGTGCCCCACCGCACGGCGGGTCGGCGCCCGGCATCGACCGGATCGTCATGCTGCTCGCCGACGAACCGAACATCCGCGAGGTCATCCTCTTCCCGATGAACCAGAAGGCGGAAGACTTGATGATGAACGCGCCCGCGCCGGTGATGCCCAAGCAGCTCAAGGAACTGCACATCAAGATTGTCGCGGATAGCTGATCCGAAATAGGTCAGGCGCTCGCTCGCCAGCCGTTGTGCCAAGCGTCAATTCGGTTAACTTCACCCTCCGTGACGAACAGCGAACAGAATCTTGCGAGACCGAATGCGGGTGGTGACCTGGGCCCCGCGCTCGGTGCGTTACGGGATCATCTTGGCGAATTGCAGCTCCCGCAGATCGCGCACGGGCGCCGTGCGATCATCTTGTTCGAAGGACCTCAGGGGGCCGCAAAGAAGTTCGTCCTGAAGCAATTGGCCGCCGCTTTCGATCCGTGCCATTTCCTTGTCCATTCGACGGCTTACGACCGTCGCGAGGCGAATGAAGGTCATTGGCTGGCGCGCTTCTGGCGGCAGCTGCCGAGCGCCGGAAACACGGCAATCTTTTTCCGTAGCTGGTACCGTCGAATTCTCGAAGACCGGGTGCTCGGACGAACACCGGCCGATTCAGCTGCTCGGGTATTCGACGAAATCAACGAGTTCGAAGCGCAGCAACGCGACTATGGGACTTTGCTGGTGAAGCTCTATTTTGACGTCAGCGCCGACGTCCAGGAGCGACGGATCGCAAGACGGCGACAAAGTCCCTGGCGCACCCAACATGCGGACGACGAGTTCATCCGCGCTGACGATCCCGCATACCAGCGGGCGCTCGAAGAGTTGAGGGCAAACACCGATACGCGCTGGTCACCGTGGCGGACGATCGACGGCGATGATGAGCAGCAGGCTGCGCTTGCCGCGCTGGAGACGATCGCCGAGGCTTGGTCGAAGACCATGCCTGCCGAGCCGCCGCAGATGGTGACGACGCCGCGCGTCGCCTAATCCGGGTATCGGATCTCAATCACCTCGTAGCCCTTCTCACCCGCGGGCAAGCGGACGATCCGCTCATCTCCCACCTTCGCGCCGATTAACGACCTGGCGAGTGGAGCGCTCCAGCCAATCTTGCCCTTGGCAGCGTCCGCCTCATCGTCGCCGACGATCGTGAGGGTGCGGCGATTGTCGTCTTCGTCGGCCAGTTCGACCGTCGCTCCGAACCGGACCTGGTCCCGCGACGGCTGCTTGGCGGGATCGATGACCTTCGCCTGCTTCATGATCTTCGCCAGATAGCCGAGCCGTCTGTCGATCTCGCGCAGCCGACGCTTGCCGTAGATGTAGTCGGCATTCTCGGACCGGTCGCCCAGGGACGCTGCCCATGACACGGTCTCGACGATCTTCGGCCGCTCGACCCGGAACAGCTGGTCATATTCGGCTCGGAGGTCAGTCAGGCCCTCCGGTGTGATGAAGCGGTCAGTCACGTCAGCCGAGTATCAGGCTGGGCGGTCCTTCCCAAGATAGCGCGAAACGTGAATCGCCGTCTGTTGCGGCTGGCTGGGGCGAAGCGAATCATAAACGACGCTGTTCTCAATCACCCGCTGCACATAGGCGCGCGTTTCGGTGTAGGGGATCGCCTCGATCCATTTCAGCATGTCGACCTGGCCGCGCGGGTCGCCGTAGCGATCGATCCACTTGCGGACATTGCCGCTGCCGGCATTGTAAGCGGCGACGGCCAAGGGAATGCTGCCGTTCCAGCTGTTGAGCAGCCGGTTGAAGTAGGCTGAACCGATCAGGACGTTGTAATTGGGGTCGCTGATCAGGCGGTAGCTATCGAAGCCGACGCCCATCTTCCCCGCTTCCTCGCGGGCGGTGCCGGTCATCAACTGCATCATGCCGCGCGCGCCAGCGTGGCTGACGGCATAAGGATCGAACGAACTCTCCTGTCGGCTAATTCCGTGGGCGAGCGACCACAATTCACCGGAAAGAGGGGCGGGCAGCGTTGGATAGGCCTGCTTCACATAGAACATCGAGCCCTTCACTCTGGCCATTCGCGAGGTCCAGACGGCAACATCCTGGCGCCCGATCTGGTCGCCGAGCTGCACGGCAAGGTTGCGGTCGCCGTCATTGTTCAGCGACTCTGCGAGCGCCTTCACGAACAAGGCTTGCTCGGTCGAACGGCCCTGCTGTCCGAGGACCCTGATCGCCTGCACGATGCGACGGCTGTTGAAGGCGTCGCGCTGGGCTTGCGTCGTCACATATTGCGGCAGTGCTTGCGGCGGCGGAGCAACGGACCGCCCGAGCCGTTCGAGCGCGAGTTGGCCATAGAACAGACCGGGGTAGGCGGCCGCCCGCTCGAAATAGCTCGTGGCCTCCTGCGGATGGCCCGCCGCCAGCGCGGCTCGGCCAGCCCAGTAGGTGCCCTTGGACTGGACCTGGAGCGACTTGCCCGCCCGCGCATAGCGATCGAACATCGCGACCGCGAGCGAGGGCCTTTCCATGCGATCGAGTGCCACGGTCCCGGCAAGCCAGGCCAGCGTCGTATAACTATCCCTGAAATCAAGCGGTTGATCGGCGACATTCAGCCCGCTCGGGAGAATGTCATCGACCTGGCTCGCAATATTGTACGCCGTTCGCCAGTCACGGGCATCGACGGCATCGCTCGCGATCGAGGTCAGCATCTCATAGAAGCGCTGGGGATCCGCGGGCTTCAAGGTGAAATGGTGTTCGCGCGCCGCAAGCTGCTCCGCAGCCGAGGCGTAATTGTTCGCGCGGAGCCAGCGAAGCCGATCCATCATCAGGCCGGCGTCGGAGGTCACCGAGGCTGCAACCGCCTGGTACTTGCTGGCCGCGTCCGACGCGTTCGTCTGCATGGCGATGCGCGCGGCAAAGGCTGCCTGGCGTTCTGGACTGGTTGTGGTCAGGAAGCGGGCCGCGCCATCGGCCTTCTTCGCGAACAGAAGCGCATCGACGCGATCATCATTATCGGCCCGAGTGAAGCTGTTCCCGTAACGCGACCAGATGGCCTGCTCGTCGGCAGCGTTCAGATCGGGCGATCGCCAGGCCTGCCGCGCGGCCTCCAGCGCTTCAGGCACTCGCGCCGTTGCGGCGTAC
>DASSIU010000248.1:0-8483 GCA_035691585.1 Sphingomicrobium sp.
TTGGGATTGCCCGGCACCTCCGGCGGGTGGGGCAGCACGGCCATGATGAACGCGAAAAGGGCGGCGGCCCAGAACAATGCGCGTGCGGTCCGGGTGCCGCGCCACTCGGCAAGACTCACAGGGTCACCACCAACTTGCCGACCGCCTTGCGATCGCGAAGCTCCGCGATCGCTTCGCCGGCGTGCTCCAGGGGATAGGTTGCACTGATTTTCGGCGCGATTCTCCCCTCCCCCCACCAGCGGAACAGCTGCTCCACGTGCTCGGCATTGCGCTTCGGCTCGCGCGCGAAAAAGCCGCCCCAGAACACGCCGCAAACGTCACAGCTCTTGAGGAGAGTGAGGTTCAGCGGGAGCTTTGCAATACCCGCCGGGAAGCCGACGACGAGGAAGCGACCCTCCCAGGCGATGCTGCGCAATGCCGCCTCGCTATAATCGCCGCCAACGGGGTCGAGAATGACGTCCGCGCCGGCAGGCCCGACCGCTTCCTTGAACAGGTGAGTAAGCTCTTTCTGCCCATTCCGGTCGAAGGGTCCGGACGGATAGACCAGCACCATGTCGGCGCCTGCAGAGCGGACAGCCTCCGCCTTGGCTTCGGAGGACACGGCCGCGACCACCTGTGCGCCGAGTGCCTTCCCGATCTCCACCCCCGCGATCCCCACCCCTCCGGCGGCTCCGAGCACGAGCAGCGTCTGGCCAGGCGCGAGCCTCCCTCGGTCGACCAGCGCGTGGATCGCGGTTGCATAGGTCATGAGGAGCGCCGAACCTTCCTCGAAGCTCCGTTCGGGCGGCAATCGTATCGCGCGTTCGGCGGGAACCACGACCTGCTCTGCCAATCCGCCGAAGCCTAGAGCGGCGATCAGCCGATCGCCCGTCGCCCAGCCAGTGACTCCGTCACCCGCGCCGATCACCTCGCCGGCGATCTCCCCGCCCGGCGCAAACGGCCGTTCCGGTTTCAGCTGATACTTGTCCTCGATGATCAGCACGTCGGGATAATTGATCGCGCAGGCCCGCACCCGCACGAGCAAATCGCCAGCACCCGGCGCTGGCTCGGGCACGTTCTCGATCCGCAGCGCCTCAGGACCGCCGGGCCGAACGGACAAAAGCGTCCTCACGACCGGAGTCTCATCCGTGCGAATGGTTCAGATAATAAGCGACGTGCTCATAGAGGAGCAGAAGCACGGCGAGGAGGCTCGCGGAAAGCGCCGTCTCCTTGGCCTGTCGCCAGGTCACTCCTCGTAGTCCGCCGTCGTCTTCTGGCGCACTTCCTCGCGGCTCACGGCCGGCGCGAGCTCGACTAGCCGGAACGGACTCATGTGGGTCGAGCGCTGAAACACGGCGAGATCGGTGATGATCATGTCGACGACGCCCTTGCCCGTCAGCGGAAGAGTGCATTCGGGGATGAACTTGGGCTCTCCGTTCTTGGACGTGTGCTCCATCACGACGATGATCTTCTTGACCCCGGCGACGAGGTCCATCGCTCCCCCCATCCCTTTGATCATCTTGCCGGGCACCATCCAGTTGGCGAGATCGCCGTTTTCGCTCACTTCCATGCCGCCCAGCACCGCAAGGTCGATATGACCGCCCCGGATCATGGCGAAGCTCGTCGCACTGTCGAAAAAACTGGTCTGCGGGAGCTGGCTCACCGTCTGCTTGCCCGCATTGATCAGATCGGGATCGACCTGGTCATCATAGGGGAACGGCCCGATCCCGAGCATTCCGTTCTCGCTCTGCAGAGTCACGGTCATGCCCTTGGGCACATGATTGGCGACAAGCGTCGGGATTCCGATGCCGAGGTTGACGTAGAAGCCGTCCTGCAGCTCCTTCGCGGCGCGCTCGGCCATCTGGTCCCGGGTCCAGCCTTTGGTTTCGACTTGGGTCGCCATCACGCAGGTTCCCTTTCGCGGACCGTCCTGAACTCGATTTTCTTGTCGTAGGGCGCCCCGAGGACCAGGCGGTTTACATAGATCGACGGAAGATGGATGCAGTCCGCGTCGAGCGCGCCCACCGGCACGATCTCCTCGACCTCGGCGACGCAGACCTTGCCGCAGGTTGCGGCCGGCAGGTTGAAGTTGCGCGTCGTCTTGCGGAAAATGAGGTTGCCGCTCTCGTCGGCCTTATACCCTTTGATGATCGACAAATCGGCCCGGATGCCGCGCTCGAGCACATAGGCTTCGCCGTCGAACTCCTTCTGTTCCTTGCCCTCCGCAACCTGGGTGCCAACCCCGGTTTTCGTATAGAAGCCGGGGATGCCCGCGCCGCCCGCGCGCATCCGTTCCGCCAGCGTGCCTTGCGGAGTGAACTCGACATCGATTTCGCCGGCGAGGAATTGCCGCTCGAACTCCTTGTTCTCGCCGACGTAGGAGGAGATCATCTTCTTGACCTGCCGGGTGCGCAGCAGCTTCCCGAGACCTTCGTTGTCGATTCCGGCATTGTTCGAAGCGATCGTGAGATCCTTGACGCCGCTCGCCTGCACCGCGTCGATCAGCCGCTCGGGGATTCCGCACAGCCCGAACCCCCCCGCCGCGATCAACATCCCGTCGAACAGCAACCCGTCGAGGGCGGCGTCTGCGCTCGGATAGATTTTCTGCATGCGCCGCCAATAGAAGCGCCGCCGTATGGGTCAAGCGAGCTGCCTTGTTGTTACCGGCCCGCGGCAGCTGCGGACGGCCGGTAGGTAAAGTCGAAAGAGGGCACCCACGTCTTCCCCTCGTCGCTAGATTGCTCGCCAAACTGGCGCACTGATCCGTCTGCATTCTTGCTGTAGCTCATGCGCACTAGGGGGCCGCCCCATTTGCCGGTGATCACCATCGACGAGCCGTTCCATCCGCCGGTGAAAAAGGCCCGGCTCCCCGAAGAATCGATCCAGAATTGTTCCCAGTGCTTCTGAGCCGGAACGTAGATGCTGAGCGAGCCCCCGCCAGGCTTTCCCAGGGGCATCCAGTTCTCGCGAATGCCGCAGCCATAGACCGATTCGATGAGGCTGTGCGCGACCATGGTTCCGGCCTTGTTGTAGACGTCCCAGCGCCCCGCCCAGAAATCGAACTGATGATATTCGGGTGCCGTGCAGGGCGGGGAAGCCGCCGCCTGCGCAAGCGCTATCGCGGTGAGGACATGCGTCGCCATGGATGCACCCCGCTATTACCGGCGATCGCTTTCAATCCCAGGTCGACAAACGGGCCGCTGCTTTCGATGTCAGTCCTTCAGCTTCGCCAGCACGCCCTGCAGCTGCATGGCGTTGGACATGTCGCCTTCGACCTTGAGCTTGCCCATCATGAACGCGGTCATTCCGTCGAGCTGACCGGCGGCCATCTGCTGCCAGTCATCCCATCCGACCTTGATCGTCGTGTCCGCAGCGCCATCCTCTTCTGTGACCTGCTGCGCCGCGCCGTCGAGCATGACCGTCCCTTCGCTCCCGCCGAAGTCAATCTTCACGCGCTTGCCTGGAATCCACGCCTGTCCCTGCTGCATCCGCTGGACGAGCTCCTGCTTGGTCATCGCTTGCTTTCTCCTTTGTCAGTAGCGGTAGCGACGTGTTGCGGGCGAAACAAGCGAGGCCTATCTGGCCGCGCATGGGATACGAAACCGACCTCAAGCTCTTCATCGACGGCGTCTGGAAATCGGCTGATTCCGGACACACAGTCGTCAACCCGGTGGACGCGAGCCCGATCGCCGAGGTTCCCTATGCCACCAAGGCCGACCTCGAGGAGGCGCTCGACGCATCCGAACGGGCATGGCCTGAATGGCGCTCGACCGATGTCGAGAAGCGTGGCGCAATCCTGCACAAGACGGCGGCGCTGATGCGCGAGCGGGCCGAGACGATTGCCCGAACCATGACCCAAGAGCAGGGCAAGCCGCTTACCGAGGCCAAGCTCGAAACGCTCGCCAGCGCGCAGCTGTTCGACTGGTATGCCGAGGACGCCAAGCGAGATTATGGTCGAACGCTGGTCCGCCCGGCGGGCCAGCTCAGCCGCGTTATCCGCCAGCCGGTCGGCCCGACCGCGACTTTCACCCCGTGGAACTTCCCGATCTATCTGCTGGCGAAGAAGGTCAGCGCCGCGCTCGCCGCGGGCTGCACGGTGATTTCGCGTCCCCCACATGAAACGCCGGGCGTCGCCACCGAGCTGTTCAAGGCGCTCGCCGACGCAGGTATTCCCGCTGGCGTGGCCCAACTCGTCCACGGCGATGCGGATCTCATCAGCAAGACGCTCATCGCCAGCCGGGTCATCCGCAAGGTGAGCTTCACCGGCTCGACCAGTGTCGGCAAGCATCTGATGCGCCTCTGCGCCGACAGCATGACGCGCGTGACGATGGAATTGGGCGGCCACGCGCCGGTGCTGATCTTCGACGATTGCGACCTCGAAAAAACGCTCGACATGGTCGTGCCGCAGAAATTCCGGAACGCCGGTCAGGTATGCGTGTCCCCGACCCGCTTCTACGTTCAGCGCGGCATCTACGACGCCTTCGTGAAGGGATTCGCAGAGCGCACCGCCAAGGTTAAGGTCGGCAACGGCCTTGAGGATGGCGTGAAGATGGGTCCCCTCGCCAACGCGCGACGCCCGGACGCGATCGAGACTCTCGTCGCCGATGCCAAGGCGAAAGGCGCGCGTGTGCTCGCCGGGGGCGAACGCGGGGCGAGCGGCTTCTTCTTCCAGCCGACCCTGCTCGCGGATGTGCCCAACGAAGCGAACATCATGAACGACGAGCCCTTCGGCCCCGTAGCCGTCTCGCGCCCGTTCGACACGTTCGAGGAAGTGATCGAGCAGGCCAACCGCCTTCCCTATGGCCTCGCGGCCTTCGCCTTCACCGAGAACGGCCGTCGTGCAAACCTCATCGGCGACCTGGTGGAAAGCGGGATGGTCGGGATCAACACCTTCGCCATCAGCGGCGCCGACACGCCGTTCGGCGGCGTCAAGGATTCAGGCTTCGGCTCGGAGGGCGGCAAGGAAGGCCTGGAGAGCTACCAGGTCGTCAAGGCGGTGCATCAGGCTTGAGCTCCGCAGCGGAACCCGGCCCCTGCTGGAATCGCGTCTAGTTATCCTTCCGCTTGCATCTATGGAGGATCTGCCCCTGGTTCGGGCCGGCGGTGATCAACGTCCCGCACTTCGGCGGGGCTGCTCCGGCCGTTTTCGATTTCACGTTCGCATCGGCCTTCGTCTCCGTCGCTGTGCTCGGATCATCCGGCTTAGCGGTTTCGGCGGCGGGCGTGGTCGTCTGGGTCGCACCCTGCGCGACCGGTGGCGGCGTAGGAGCGGGAGTCTGGCCAGCCATCTGAGCTGAAGCGGCTGCAGCAAGCACGGACGATCCGGCGGCAAGTGCAATCAAGGCGCTGCGTCTCATTGAAGTCCTCCTTTTTCGACGGGGACGAAACGTTCACCGATGGAAAGATTATCGTCTTTTGCGACGAGGTGCCAGCGCAAGGGGATGGACGGTATTTTGCTGAACCGGTGACGCGCTCGCGCTTCGCGGCTAGAGGCCCGCCCATGACCTTACGCAGTGGCGGCCGAATCCTCGTTGACCAGCTCAAGATACAGGGCTGCGACCGCATCTTCACTGTACCGGGCGAGAGTTTCCTCGCCGTGCTCGACGCGCTTCATGACACGCCCGAGATCGAGACGATCGTCTGCCGACAGGAGGGCGGGGTCGCTTACATGGCGGACGCCGACGGGAAGATGACCGGCCTGCCCGGCGTTGCCTTCGTCACCCGCGGCCCGGGCGCAACCAACGCCAGCGCCGGCGTCCACGTCGCCTTCCAGGATTCGACCCCGATGATCCTCTTCATCGGCGACGTCGCGCGCGGCGACCGCGACCGCGAGGGCTTCCAGGAGATCGACTTCCCCGCCTTCTTCGCGCCGATCGCGAAGTGGGCCGCGCGGATCGAAGATGCACGGCGCATCCCCGAATATGTCGCCCGCGCCTACCGGGTCGCCACCGCCGGGCGGCCGGGCCCGGTAGTGCTCGCGCTGCCTGAGGATATGCTGCGCGACGCGGTCGACGTGTTCGACCGGCCCCGCGTCCCACCGGTGGCTGAAGAGCCCGATCCCGGCGCGGTCCAGGCCATGTTCGAGCTGCTCAAGGACGCAACCAACCCCATCGCGATTGTCGGCGGCGCCGACTGGAGCCCGCGCGCATCGCACCATTTCGCCAATTTCGCTTTCCGCTACGGCATTCCCGTCGCCGCCGCATTCCGCCGCCAGGACGCGATCTGCAACAGCTGCGGAGTCTATGCCGGCCAGCTCGGCTACGGCCCCAACCCTAAGCTCCAGCAACGCATCCGCGAGGCGGACCTGGTCCTCGCCGTCGGGCCGCGTCTGGGCGAAGCGACGACCGACGGCTACACGCTGATCACGCCTGATCACCCTGGCCAAACGCTCGTTCACGTCCATCCCGACCCGAACGAGCTCGGCCGCGTCTATCACGCGGATCTACCGATCTGCGCGGACATGGGCGAATTCGCCGAGATGGTCGACGAGTGGATCGACCCTGATCTGGTGAAATTCGGCGCGGGCGAGGAGGCGCACAAGGAATGGCTCGAATGGTCCGAGCCGAGGCCGCGCGACGGAGTGAAGCTCGACGTCGGCCCGTGCGTCGCCGCGATGCGCGAGAAGCTTCCCGAGAACACCATCATCTGCAACGGCGCGGGCAATTTCTCCGGCTGGTGGCATCGCTATTGGCGCTACGGGCCAATGCCGACCCAGCTCGCGCCGACCAGCGGCACGATGGGCTACGGGCTCCCGGCCGCGGTCGCCGCCGCGCTGCGCTTCAAGGACCGGCCGGTCGTGTGCGTCGCCGGCGACGGGGATTTCCTGATGAACGGCCAGGAACTGGCGACTGCCGCGCAATATGGCGCCGACCTCGTGATCGTGCTCGTCGATAACGGGAGCTACGGCACCATCCGGATGCATCAGGAACGCGAATATCCGAAAAGGATCAGCGCGACCGACCTCAAGAACCCTGACTTCGCCTCCCTCGCGCGCGCTTATGGCGGCTGGGCGGCGACGGTTCAGAGCACCGAGGATTTCGCGCCTGCCCTGGACGAGGCGATGAAGCGCAGAGGCATCCGCCTTCTCCATTGCAAGACCGACGTCGAGCCGATCAGCAACGCTACGACGATCAGCAAGCTGCGCGAGAAGGCGAAAGCCTGACTGGGGACGCGTCGCTCGCTAGTAAAAATTTAGTCTTACTGCTCGCTTGTTCATGCGCCAAGCGAGCAATAACTTGTAAAGCCGTCGAAACGGCGTGCTGTGGTCTTAAAGAGACCAATACTCCAACAAACGCGACCAATAAGTGTTTTGCATGTGAGCGGATCGGTTCGACGCACACCGGTCGATCGGATCCGTGACCGCAATAGGAGTAGATCATGCCGAACAAAGGACGTGGATTCGCAGGAATGAGTGACCGCAAGCAGCGCCAGATCGCCAGCAAGGGCGGTTCGGCCAGCGGCGGCAATTTCAAGAAAGACCCGCAGCGCGCATCGGAGGCCGGACGCAAGGGCGGCCAGCACTAACTACGCTGCGAAAGAAGACTCGCTTCTAATCGGCCGGGCGGGCTTAGCTCGCCCGGCCTTTCCCGTGTGCCGTTACAGCCCGAACGGATAGGTTTCGTCGATCTCCACATGTTCTCCCGGCCGCTGCTCACCCGGCAACGGAGTCACCGCATGGGTCTCGTCGAACCACACCCATGCGTCGAACTGGCGCGGCAGGATCGCCTCGCTGTAATGGCTCCAGCGCTCTGTTTCGGGTCGGTAGATCACGCCGATAAAGCGCTCGAGCCGCGGCTGCATCAGTCCTTCGCGGAGGTTGCGACTGACCTCAGCCTGGCGGAGGTCGAGGAGGAACGGCGATACGTCGCTGTCATGCGCCACGCGCTCGTAGCTCTCTGGCAGTGACGGCCGGACCGGCTTGACCTTCATCGGCTCGTCCCAGTCGTCCGCCGCGGCGACGGTCCCACTATGCGTACCGAAGCCGATCAGATGGGCCCTCCCGTCATATTTCTCCTTCACCAGCTGACCAATGTTCAGCTCGTCGCGGTGCATGCCCATGTCAGTGAAGGCCGCATTACCGATATGGCTGTTGTGGGCCCAGACGATCGCCTTCGAGTTCGGCCCCTTCGCATCGAGAATCATGTTGAGGGTCTCGAACATGTGCGTGTCACGCAAATTCCAGCTCTCGGCCGAGCCGTGGTACATAACGCGGTAATAGGCCTCGGCATCCTTCACCAGACGGGCGTTGGCGGCGGCGTCGAGCCATTCGTCGCATTCCTCGCCAAAGCAATCGACCTGCTTCTGGAGGAGGTCCTTCAGCATCTGCACCGCCCCCACTTCGCACCGGGCGTAGCCCTCCAGCCGCGCGTTGCGGCCATAGAGCTGCGGCTCTTCGGACCAGGGCTCGAGGCATCCGTAACGGCGATGCGCGAGGCGTGCGAGCTCGGGGTCCTTTTCCTCAAGGAAGTCGATGACTGCCTGGATAGATCCGGACAGGTTGTAGA
>DASSIU010000249.1:0-12199 GCA_035691585.1 Sphingomicrobium sp.
TGGTGAAGCGGGCGGTCGGCGATGTCGGCCGCAAAAGGCCAGTCGGCATGCTGCTGGTCGGCGACGGCTCGAAGCGCTTCGGACTGGAGCTGCTGGCCAATCGGACGCGGCACGTCGCGGTCCTGCCCAAGATCACCGATCGCGAAGAATTGGCGCAATTGATCGCGAGCGCCGACGCGCTCGTCCACGGCTGCGAGGCCGAGACCTTCTGCCTCGTTGCGGCCGAAGCGCGGGCCAGCGGAGTGCCGCTGATCGTGCCGGACCGCGGGGCCACCCTGGATCAGCTGGTCAGCGGCGCGGGAACTGCGTTCAGGTCGGGCAGCCAGATCTCGCTCGAACGGGCAATCAACCGTTTCCTGGATCGCGGTCCCGAGCTTCAGCGCGCCGCTGCGATTCGCGCCAGCCACGTCCGGACGATGGACGAGCATTTCGCCGAGCTGTTCGCACGCTACCAGGCGCTGGTGCCACAGCATGTCCTGCAACCCGCGGCGCGACTTGAATTTGCGGAACTGGCGCTGGCACGTTCTGCCGCGCTTGGAAGCTAGGCCTTCGCTGCCCTCAGTTCGCCGGCGATGATCTCCTGAAGGGGCTCGCCGGTTGGGAAGCCCGCTTCGACCCATCGGTCTTCGATCCTGCGCAACGTCCTGGCAACAACCGGCCCTTCCGGAAGCCCGCGCTTGATGAGCGCACCGCCGGTCACCGGTAGCCGCGGCGTGTGCCAGGCCGCGATCTTCGAGGCCTCGCTCGACCGGTTCGCGAGGAGCAACCGGTCAACTGCGCATTCAGTACCGAGGCGATACGCAAGAGCGTCGGGCCGGTCGGCGATGCAGCGTTCGGCAGCACAGGCAAGCCGCTTCCTCGCCTTGTTGGAGAGCCTGAGGCGCACCGCAATGTCATCGGCGATCCCCCGATCGGCGGGCAGCAGGGCCGCCAGCCGCCGCAGTGGATCGGGCGCGATCTCCGCCTCGCGCTCACTGGCGATCAGCGCGACCAAGTCGGGCTCGCCTTGCAGGCCAATCTCGGGAAGGACCGGCTTCAGGATATCGTGTTTCAGCATGATCGCGATCGTCGGGCCAGGGTCCGCGACGCCGAGCAACTTCAGCAATTCGTCGGCGATCCGCTCGCGCGAAAGCGCCATCAGGTCATTTGCGCGCGAGGCGCACGCTTCGAGCGCAGCTTCATCGGGCTGTCCCGCATCGAAGCGCGCGTGGAATCGGAAGAAGCGCAGGATCCGCAAATGGTCCTCGGCGATTCGCTGGAGCGGGTCCCCGATGAAGCGAATGCGACGGTTTTCGAGGTCACCGAGGCCGCCGAAATAGTCGAACAACTCGCCCGTGACCGGATCGGCTGACAGAGCGTTGATCGTGAAGTCACGCCGCGCCGCATCTTCCTGCCAATCGTCCGTAAAGGCGACCGTTGCGCGGCGGCCGTCGGTCGACACATCCCGGCGCAGGGTCGTGACTTCGAAGGGCTGACCGTCACTGACTGCAGTGACCGTGCCGTGATCGATGCCTGTCGGGACCGCCTTGATCTTCGCTTTTTCCAGCCGGCGGATGACGTCGTCGGGCGGGATGCGCGTGGCGAGGTCGATGTCGTTGACCGGCAGACCGAGGAGGTCGTCGCGGACGGCGCCTCCGACATAGCGCGTCAAGCCCTCCTCGGCGCCGAGTGCCGCTAGAAGCCGCCGCATTCCGCGCTTCTTGCGCCATCTGGCGGCGTCCAGCGTCAGCGCCACTGCAGCCTGCGCGAAAGATTGACGATCATCGCCGCGGTCGCTCCCCAAATCCTGCGGTCGTTCCAGGTGATCTCGTAATAGTGACGCATCTGCCCCCGGAACAGTGCGCTCCGCCGATGCTGGTTGGCGGTATCGAGGAGAAATCGAAGCGGCGCCTCGAACAAATCGGCGACTTCATGTTCATGCGGCTGGAGCGGGAGGTCGGGCGGGATCACCGCGATCACGGGCGTGACGACATAGCCGGTCACCGTCCGATAGGCTTCGATCGTGCCGACGACCTCAGCCTTGGCCGGCTCGAGCAGGATCTCTTCGTGGGCCTCGCGCAGCGCGGCGGCGACGGGCTCCTCGCCGGGGTCCAGGCGGCCGCCTGGGAAAGCGATTTGGCCCGCGTGGGTGCGCAGATGCTCGCGGCGGATGGTCAGAATCACCCCGGGATCGGTCCGATCGGTGATTGCCACGAGCACCGCGGCGTCCGTGTCGGCGTTCGATCGCCCCTCGGGCAAGTCGCCCACGATCGGCGGGCCGGAAGGAGTTTCGGCGAGCGAGTCTCGCAGTCGCCGGCCAAGAGCGCTCATGAGTCGGCCTCGAGCGGAAAGAACATTCCGTCGCTCCAGACGCCTGCAGTTCCTTCTTTCTCTCCGAGGGCAAGCTCGGCAAGTTCGTAATAGACCGGTCGGGTGAGCTCGGCTTCGAGACCGTGCCGGACGAGGAGACGGAGGGAGGGGCCTTGCTCAGTCTCGGCCATCTTGAGCGGGTGGTCAGGGCCGAGGACCACGGCATCGCCGCTGTCCAGCGCGAAGGCAATTTTCTGATGACGCCCGTTACCCTCTCGCGTCATTTGAACGGCCCGAAATGCCGTCGATTCCACTTCGATGTCGAGTTTCTCGACCGGGGTGACCAACACGTGACGGCCATCGGCCTCGCGGCGAAGCACGGTCGAGAACAGCCGCACCATGGCCGGTCGGCGAATTGGCTTTCCGTCGTGATACCAGGTGCCGTCACGGGCAATTCTCATTCCCGAATGTCCGCAACGTTCCGGATTCCATTTTTCGACCGGCGGCAGTCGGCGCTCGTCCATCAAGGACTGGAGTTCCGCGATACTGATCCCGCTAAGGTCAATGGGTGGGCGCGTCTCGGGCATGAAATCGCCTATTGGATTGCTTCGGCCCGCGGCTCAAGGCAGGAGTCCATCCGATGGCGTCTGACCGAACCGCGATCGTGACCGGAGCCGGCAAGCGCGTCGGCGCAGCCCTCGCGCGCGCTCTGCTGGGCGACGGCTGGAGGGTGATCGCGCATGTGCGCCACGAGACCGATGTCGTGCCCGAAGGAGCCACGAAGGTCATTGCCGACCTTTCCGATCCAGGTTGCGCCGACACCATTTTCGGTGCTGCCCACGGCCTTCCGCACGTAACGCTGCTGATCAACAATGCCGCGCGCTTCTCGTGGGACGGCTTCGGGGAGTTCGATCCGGCCGAGTTCGACCGCCACATGGCGGTCAACGTCCGCGCGCCCGCGCTGTTGATTGACCAAATGGCCAGAACGGCAGGCGCAGGAGCGCTCGTCGTCAATCTCCTCGATTCCAAGCTTTCCGCACCCAATCCCGATTTCCTCAGCTACACGCTGTCGAAGCAGGGGCTCGCAGCGCTGACGGAGCTTGCCGCCCGGGCGCTTGCGTCGCGCGGGATCCGGGTCAATGGCATTGCTCCAGCGCTGATGCTGCGCTCGAACGGCCAAAGCGAGGAGAATTTCAAGCACATGCATGCGAACAATCCCCTCGGCCGTGGCGTGGAGCCGGAGGACGTTATGGGCGCGGTCCGCTACCTCATCGACGCCACGGCGGTGACGGGGCAGGTGATCACCATCGATGGGGGTCAGCGTTTCTACGGCCTTGGTCGCGACGTGCAGTTCCTCGGCGGCAGATGACTATTATCGAGCCCGCGCTTTCCGGCCTCGTGCCGGACGACCTCAAGGTCCGGTCGGCGCGGATCCTGCTCGAATCGCTGGCGGTCCAGGCGGACATCGGGTTCCACGAGTTCGAGATTGGCGCACCGCAACGTCTGCTGGTTACGGTCGAAATCTGGTTGAATGACCTGGGTGCGCCGGAAGGCGATGATCCGGCCGGAGCCTGGGACTACGATTTCCTGAGGCGGGAGGTGGCCGAAATTGCCGGATCCCGGCGATGGAACCTCCAGGAAACGCTTGCCCATGCGATCTTCGAGCGCGTCGCTGCGTTTCGCGGCATCAGGGCGCTGCGCATCCGCCTCTCGAAGCCCGACGTCTATCCCGACGCCCATGGCGTCGGCGTCGAAATCGCCTCCTTCGCGGGACTTTGGCCGGAGGTCTGACGAAGCGGCCATAACAGCCGAGGTTTCCGGCCTTGCGCCGGTGGAACAAAATCCGTTGCGCGGCCTTTGAGCCGGAGATAAGGAGGCGCGCTTGCCGCCTATGTCATAGTGCAACATGGGCGGATCAACCATTGTCTCGGGCGGCGTACAACGTCCGATTTGACCGTGGGCCTCCCCACGGCGTGTCGAGGAGAATTGTGGGTTAATGTCCTACGCCCAACGCAAGCAGCTTAGCGGCAACCCGACCATGGCGATCGTGATGACGGTCGCGGTCGTGGGATCGCTAATGTATGCCATCGTCACGGGTCTGGCCTACAACGTCATCAAGAAGACGGTGCAGGACCTCAAGACTTTCAACGTCGAAGAGAAGCCGCCGCCACCCGAGCCGCCGCCACCGCCGCCGAAGGACATGCCGAAGGTGCCGCCGCCGCCGGTTCAACCGCCGCCACTGGTACGGGTGAACACGCCGCCGCCACCGACGATCGCGGTCGTTACCGCTCCGCCGCCTCCTTACATTCCGCCGGTCGCCCCGGCTCCGCCGCAGCCACCGCCACCGCCGCGGAAGGTGCAGTCTGCGACCAGCGCGAAGGGTGACCTCCGGACGTTGTTCAGTGCCGACGATTATCCCGCTGCTGCCCAGTCCGCGGGCGCCGAAGGGACGGCGCAGGCGGAACTGACCATCGGCCCGGATGGCCGCGTGGTTGGCTGCAACCTGACGCGTTCGACGGGCAATAGTTCGCTCGACAGCGCAACCTGCAACATCCTTCGCCGCCGCGCGAAATTCACCCCGGCGCGCGACAGCAACGGCAACCCCACGACCGACACCGTATCGACGCCGCCGATCGTCTGGCGGTTGGAAGGCTAAGCATTTTAGGTTTTAGACTCGGAATTTTAGAAGGAACGCACGCATGCAAGCAGCACCCGCCGCAGCCAGCTCCAATCCTTATGGACTGGTTCCCGCCCTTCAGCAGGGAGGCATCATCGCTATTTCGGTGTTCGCCATCCTGGTGTTGATGTCGATTTTCTCGTTCTACATCCTGTTCACCAAGCTGATGCAGCAGCAGAAGATCATCAGCCAGGGCCGAAAAGTCCGTGGAAGCTTCTGGAACTCGCCCAATCTTCGCGAAGCGGCGACGAAGCTCGAGGGCAAGAGCGCCTATCGCGCGATCGTCGACGACGCACTCCTCGCCCAGGACCAGCACGGCAAGCTGACCGACCCGATCGACCAGCACGACTGGATGGCGAGCAGCCTTGCGCGCAGCCAGGGCGCGATCGGCGCTCGTCTCGGTGAAGGCCTCGCCTTCCTCGCGACGGTCGGCTCGACCGCCCCGTTCATCGGTCTGTTCGGGACCGTGGTCGGCATCTACCGGGCGCTGATCAGGATCGGCGCGTCGGGCCAGGCGTCGATTGACGCCGTCGCGGGCCCGGTCGGTGAAGCGCTCATCATGACCGCGCTCGGCCTGGTCGTCGCGGTTCCTGCGGTGCTCGCCTACAACTGGCTGGTCCGCCGCAACAAGTCGATCATGGAGGACCTCGCGGCCTTCACGAACGACCTCCATGGCTATTTGATGTCGGACGGTGCGGTGAAGCCGCGCCTGGGCGGCGCTCCGGCTCCGGCCTCGCGTTCCGCAACCCCGACGCGCGGAGCGACGGCGCCGAGCGAGCCGGTCCGTACTCCGACGACCGCGAAGTAAAGTCGAACAAAGGCCTGGCCCGACTTCTCGGGTCGGGCCTCGTTCGAGCTAGAGAAAGACCAGCCTGATGGCAGGACAAGTAATCCAGGGCGACGAAGACGAAGCCATGTCGGACATCAACGTTGTGCCGTTGACCGACGTGATGCTGGTGCTTCTGATCGTCTTCCTGATTACCACGCAGGTAATCAAGCAAGCCGTGCCGATCAAATTGCCGAATGTCCGGTACGAGCCGACGACCACCAAGCCGGACAACGTGTCGCTGACGGTCCGCAACGGCCCGGCCAACACGTGCGAGGTCTATTGGGGAATGACCAAGGTCACCCAGGCAGATCTGCTCAAGCGGGCCGTCCAAAAGCTCGAGGATCAGATCAAGAAGGTTGGCGGCGTCCAGAACATCAACGAAGACAATATGCCCGAAGCGCACATCCGCGGTGACATCAACACCCAGTACAAGTGCATCGGCGCCGCAATCATCACCATGCAGCAGGCCGGCTTCCAGCGCGTCGGATTCATCTCCGAACCGCCGCCGCTGACCGGCTATCGCGCCGAATAGGAGTTCGTCACCATGTCAATGCAAACCACCGGTGACAACGAATCCGGCGAGCCCATGATCGACATGAACGTGACGCCGTTGATCGACGTCATGCTGGTCCTCTTGATCATGTTCATCATCACGATCCCGGTGCAGACCCACGCGGTGAAGCTCGATCTGCCGGTCAACCAGCCGAACCAGCCGCCGCCGCCGATCGAACCGGTGAAGAACATCCTGTCGATCAACGCGCAGGACCAGGTCCTCTGGAACGGCCAGCCGGTGACCATGGACCAGCTGCGCTCCTATCTCGACACGACGCAACAGATGAATCCGGTCCCCGAGCTTCACCTGCAGCCCGACGCCACCGCGCGCTACGAGATCGTGGATAGGGTTCTCGCGGTCACGAAGAAGGCACATGTCCAGAAGATGGGCTTCGTCGGCAACGAATATTATATGAACGTCTTCTAGGCCGCACGGCTCGGAGGAAAGCAAGGGCGGCTCCCTGGGAGCCGCCCTTTCTTTTTGTGCCGACCAAACGACTGGCACTTGGCTTGTCGGCATGCCATTGCGCGACGGCATGAGCGACCAGCGCCGTTTCGCAGTGATCATCCTCGCCGCGGGCCAGGGGACGCGGATGCGTTCCGATACCCACAAGGTGCTTCACCCGATCGCCAATCGGCCGATGCTGCTGCACCTCCTCGACCGCGTCGATGCACTGGGCGCCGACAGGAAGGTCGTCGTGGTCGGCAAGGGCCGGGACCAGGTGGAGCGCGCGATGGAGGGACGGGACGTCATCATCGCCCACCAGGCGGAGCAGCTCGGCACCGGTCATGCCGTCCAGCAGGCAGCGGACGCGCTCAGCGACTATGATGGCCCCATTGTCATTCTCTATGGCGATACCCCGTTCGTGGAGACGGACACGCTGCGCCGGATGCTCGATCGTCTGAACGGCGACGGCGGGCCCGGCGTCGTCGTGCTCGCGTCCTCCCCAGCCGATCCGTTGAAATATGGTCGGATCATCCTCGGCGAGGGAGACCACATCGCGAAGATGGTCGAATATAAGGATGCTTCGGAAGGGGAGCGGGCAGTCCGGCTGTGCAACTCGGGGATGATGGCGGTTCGCGCGCGCGACCTGTTCCGCTGGCTCGACAAGGTCGGCAACGACAATGCCGCTGGCGAATATTACCTCCCGGACATCGTCAACATCGCGGCGGCCGAGGGGCGCGACGCGGTGGTGATCGAAGGTGACCCGTATGAAGCGGCGGGGGTCAACAGTCGAGCCGAACTCGCCCACCTGGAGCTCGAGTGGCAGCGCCGTCGGCGCGAACAGGCGCTCGACGAGGGTGCGACTCTGATCGACCCCGAAAGCGTGTGGTTCGCCTTTGACACCAAGCTCGGGCGCGACGTGACCGTCGAGCCCCACGTCGTCTTCGGCCCCGGCGTGGAGATCGCGGACGGGGCGGTGATCCACGCGTTCAGCCATATCGAGGGCGCGGTGATCGGCCCGAAGGCCAGCATCGGGCCGTTCGCAAGGATCCGGCCGGGCACGCGTCTTGGCGAGAAATCAAAAGTCGGCAATTTCGTCGAGATCAAAAAGGCGGAGCTGGGCGACGGGGCCAAGGTCAATCACCTGTCATACGTCGGCGACGCCTTCGTTGGTCCGAAGGCCAACATCGGAGCGGGCACGATTACCTGCAATTATGACGGTTTCGGCAAATATCCGACGAAGATCGGCGCTGGAGCCTTCATCGGTTCGAACACCGCGCTGGTCGCACCGGTCACGGTCGGAGACGGCGCGATCGTTGGCGCCGGGTCCGTGATTACCAAGGATGTCGAGCCGGATAGTCTCGCGATTGAACGAAATGAACAGAAAGGCATTTCCGGCTGGGCCCGCCGCTTCCGCGAGCGGATGACCAGGAAGGCGGCGGAATAGGCCCATGTGCGGAATCGTCGGGATTGTCGGAACTTCGGATGTCGCGCAGCGCCTGTTCGACGGACTCAAACGCCTGGAATATCGCGGTTATGATTCCGCCGGAATCTGCACGATCCACAATGGCGAGCTGGAGCGGCGCCGTGCGGAGGGCAAGCTCGACAATCTCGCGCGCGAGCTCGCCGAGCATCCGCTTCTTGGCGACACCGGAATCGCGCACACGCGCTGGGCGACGCACGGCGCGCCGACGGTTGGCAATGCCCATCCGCACGTCGTCGGGCGGGTGGCCCTCGTCCACAACGGGATCATCGAAAATTTCAAGCCGCTCCGCGACGAGCTGATCGCGGAGGGACGAACGTTCGAGAGCGAAACGGACACCGAGGTTGTGGGCCACCTCGTCGCTCGCGAAGTTGAGCGCGGCGCGTCGCCGCAGGATGCCGTCGCGGCCGTCCTCCCGCGTCTGATTGGTGCGTTCGCCATCGCGATCCTGTTCCGCGACCATCCGGACCTGATGATCGGCGCGCGCATGGGAGCGCCCCTGACCGTCGGCTACGGGAATGGTGAGAATTGCCTGGGTTCCGACGCGCTCGCGGTCGCTCCGTGGACCCAGCGTATTGCGTACCTTGACGAAGGCGACTGGGCGGTCGTCCGGCGCGAGGGCATCGAGATTTTCGACCGCCACAATCGCCCCGTGAAGCGCGACATCGTCGAATCCGGCGCCTCCGCCGCGCCCGTCGAGAAGGGCAATTACCGCCATTACATGCAGAAGGAGATTTTCGAGCAGCCGATTGTCGTTGCCCAGACTCTCCAGACCTACGTTCGTCCGTTCGAAGGCGAGGTCGCCTTGCCCGCGGCGCAGTCCGACCTGGCCTCGATCGAGCGGGTGACAATCGTGGCGTGCGGAACCTCTTTCTACGTCGCGATGATCGGCAAATACTGGATCGAGAAGTTCGCCGGCATCCGCGTCGAGGTCGATGTCGCCAGCGAGTTCCGGTACCGCGAGCCGATCCTGCTTCCGAACACGCTCGGAATCGTCATTTCGCAGTCGGGCGAAACCGCCGACACGCTCGCAGCGCTCCGGCACATGAAATCGAACGGCGTGCGCACCGCCGGGATCATCAACGTGCCAACCAGCTCGATGGCGCGGGAGGTCGACCTTCTCTTGCCAACCCACGCAGGTCCAGAGATCGGAGTCGCATCGACCAAGGCGTTCACCTGCCAGCTCGCGGTGATGGCGGCCCTCTCCGCTTATGTGGCGCGCTGCATGGGACGGCTGAGCCGCGAGGAGGAGCGGGACATCGTCGCCCACCTGCAGGAAGCGCCCGCCGCGATGAACGCCGCGCTCGGCCACGATGACGATATCGCCGCGATGGCGCACCTTGTCGCACCTGCGCGCGACGTCCTCTACCTCGGGCGGGGCCCGGATTACCCGATGGCGCTGGAGGGCGCGCTGAAACTGAAGGAGATCAGCTACATCCACGCCGAGGGCTATGCCGCCGGCGAGATGAAGCACGGGCCGATAGCCCTGATCGACGAGCGGGTCCCGGTGATCGTCCTCGCCCCGTCGGGTCCGCTGTTCGAGAAGACCGTCAGCAACATGCAGGAGGTCCGCGCGCGGGGCGGCAAGATCGTACTCATCAGCGATGCCAGGGGCATCGAGGAAGCGGGCGAGGGGAGCATGGCGACGATCGAGATGCCCGAGGTTCACCCCTTGATCGCTCCGCTGGTTTACGCGGTCCCGGTGCAGCTGCTCGCCTATCATGTCGCGGTCCTGAAAGGTACGGACGTGGATCAGCCGCGTAATCTCGCGAAGAGCGTGACGGTCGAATAATCGCGCTTCATCCGCGCAAATTTTATGGAAATGTCAAAGGCTTGATGTATCCTCCCCGAGGGTGGGGAGGGACTTATGCGCGTTTCGCAGCAGCGGAAGGTCGCCTCGGACGAACGGACTTGGCCGGATCTCGCGCACTATTGGCGGGATGGTTACGCCATTGTGCGAGGCTTCTTCAGTGCCGACGAAATCGCCGAAATCTCGGATGCGCTTGACCAGCTTTACGCCGAGGGCATCGCCCACGGCCGCTGCTTCCGGCATGGCAACCTCTTTTACAATGTCGCGCGGGATAGCAGTGGAGAACCGCTGACCCGGATGGTTCAATGGCCGTCTTATCATCAGCCGATGCTCAACCACGTGCGGCTGGATGCCCGCTTTGCCGAACTGCTTGAACCCCTGATCGGCAACGACCTCAAGCAAATCATCAACCAGGTCCATTGGAAGGCGCCGGGATCGCTGGGGGACTTCGCCTGGCACCAGGACAGCCGCTTTCGTCGCCCGGCCTCCGCCTACCGCAACCTCGCGAGGGCTTATGTTCAGACCGGCCTCGCGATCGATCCGCATACGCAGCAATCGGGCTGCATGCGGGTCATTCCTCGGAGTCACATGCGCGGCGACTTAGCCATGGACTCGTCGAAGCTGGTGCTGGGAAGGGCAATGACCGATGCCGCGCTGCGTGAAGTCGGCCTTTGCGCGGGTGATGCGGTGGACCTCCTTCTCGAGCCCGGCGATCTCGCCCTGTGGAGCCCTTACCTGGTGCATGGCTCGGGCGAGAACCTCTCCAATCATCGTCGGCGGCTGTACATCAACGGTTATGTCCGGGCGGTGGACTGCGACCGGGGGGAGTGGGCATTTCGGAATGGGCATCCGGTTCCGCTCGGTCCGCGACCGGCGCTGGTCCATTACGAGGAGCTGCATGCGCAGCCGGGGCCACATTACGTCGACGACTGAACACCGATCCACTCCTTGCGGCTGAAGTGCCCGGTCCTTAGGCCACGCTCATGAGAGTCACTGGTGGATGTCATTGTGGAGCCGTTCGGTTCGACGCCGAGTTGCCGGACCCTCCCGTTCCAGCGCTCGATTGCAACTGTTCGATTTGCCGCGCCACGGGCTTTTTGCACGTGGTTGTCCCACACGAGCAGTTCGAGCTTCTTACGGGCCGTGATGCGCTGACCAGCTATCGGTTCGGCACAGGTGCTGCCGAGCACCTGTTCTGCCGCCGTTGCGGCGTGAAGAGCTTCTATCAGCCCCGCTCTCACCCGGATGCGTGGAGCGTCAATGCGCACTGCCTCGATCAGCCGGTGGCTTTGGTGATTGAGCAGTTCGACGGGGCGAATTGGGAGCGAGCGAAGGCGAACCTCGACGCGGCAGATTAGCGCGGTTACGGCGGCGCGATGCACCGTCCGCTGCGCCTGACCGTCGACCGTTCGGCCATTCAGTCCAACTGGCGGTGGCTGGCCGAGCATGCGGGAGTGCCGGCCGGCGCGGCGGTTAAGGCTGACGGTTATGGCCTCGGCGCTCGCGAGACCACCGAGGCGCTGCTTGACGCCGGCTGCCGCGACTTTTTCGTATCGAGCTGGGCCGAAGCCGAAGCGCTCGCTAGCTTGGTGGAAAGCGCCAGCCTCGTTGTGCTGCACGGAGTTGGGCCCGACGATGTCGAGGCCGCCTCGCAACTCTCCGCGCGGCCTTGCCTTAATACGGTGGAGCAAGTCGGTCGGTGGGAGCACATTGCTGCCGGTCGATCCTGCGACGTGATGATCGATACCGGGATGAATCGCCTGGGTCTGCGGCCGACGGAAATCGCGATCCTCGATGGCATGAACATCGACACGCTGCATAGTCACCTCGCGTGCGCCGATGAGGATGATCCCTTGAATCGGATGCAATTGGAGCGCTTTCTCGCGGTCGCCGGGTCGGTTCCGGCGAAGCGCTATGCGCTCGCCAACTCCGCCGGGATCGGGCTCGGGCGCGATTACAGTTTCGACCTCGTCCGGCCCGGCATTTCGATCTACGGCGGTGTGCAGCGCCCCGAGTTTGAAGGTGGCATTCGGCAAGCTGCGCGGATCGAAGTACAGGTCGTGCAACGGCGGACCATCCCCGAGGGAGAAAGCTGCGGCTACGGAGCGACCTTC